>JALZNL010000011.1 GCA_030857715.1 Actinomycetota bacterium
CGAGGCTCACCAGGTTCATGCCCTCCCAGAGCTGCCTGGAGCCCTCGATCCTGAGTCCCTCGCTCGCGAAGACGGGCCTGTGGTTGCCGCTCCCGAACGGCGCGAGCTTCTCGTGCCAGTCGAGCAACCCGTTCAGCACGCTACCTAGAGCTATCTCCGCGTCCACCTCAAGCGCCGGAACGAAGACATCCGGGTCCTCGGCGTGCTGCGCCCGCACCGCCTCGTTCAGGCCAGCGACGAACTCGTCGAACCTTCCCGGTTTCACGGAGAGGCCCGCGGCCTTGCGGTGGCCGCCCCACTCGCCCATCAGGTGCCTGACGGAGTACAGGGCGCCGTAGAGGTCCACGTCCGTCTCCCCCGCCCGGGCCGACCCGCCGTAGGAACCGTCGGCCCTGCGGTTGAGGATCGCCGCCGGCCTCCCCGTCGCCCCCGCGACCCTGCCGGCGACGAGCCCGGCGAGCCCCCCACTCTCGTCCGTGACGACGACCTTGAAGTCCTGCTCGGGGTCCACCTCCTCCATCGCCCGACCGACCGCGTAGCGGGTCCGGCGCTGGCGCTCGGAGTTGAGCCCGTTGAGCTCCCAGGCGATCCTGTTCGCCTCTCTGGGGTCTTGCGTGAGCAACAGTTCGAGGGCAGGGCGGGGGTTTTTGATCCTACCGATGGAGTTGAGCCGCGGCCCGAGCCTCCACCCGAGGTCCTCCTCGTCGAGCTCCCCGCGCACCCCCGCCACCTTGACGAGCGCCTGGATGCCCGTCCTGGCGGTACCCCCCGAGAGCCCCCGGTTGATGTGCCTCAGGCCCATCATTGCCAGCGCCCGGTTGTCCCCGACGAGCGGCGCGATGTCCACGACGGTCCCAACAGAGACGAGGTCGAGCAGGCGCCCGAGCCTCTTCTTCCCCTCGGGGTCCCCGAGCTCGCGGGCGACGGCCCAGGCGAACTTCCAGGCCACCCCCACGCCGGCGAGCGGGTCGTCCGGGTCCCACAGCTTCGGGTCGAGGACGGCGACGGCCGAGTCGGGCGGGTCTTCGGGCGGGATGTGGTGGTCCGTCACGACGACCTCCATCCCGAGCTCGTTCGCCAGGGCGACCTCCCGCCGATTGGAGATGCCGCAGTCCGCCGTGATGAGCAGGTCGACGCCCTCGGCGAAGAGGTCCCGCACGTAGGGCTCCCGCAGGCTGTAGCCCGTCTGCCGGGTCGGCAGGGCGACGGTCAGATTCTCCGTGTAGTTCGAGAGTGCTACGTACAGCACGGCCGCCGAGGTGAGGCCGTCCGTGTCGTAGTCGCCGAAGATCCCGATGCGCTCTCCGGCCCGTATCGCCTTCGCCACCCGCCGGGCCCCCACCTTCCACGGGTCCTCCTCCGGCATCCCGATGGCCTTTAGGGACGGCGCGAGAAAAGCCGAAGCGCCCTCGGGTTGTACGCCCCGGTTCGCGAGAACACGGGCGCACAGGAGGTCGACCTCCGCCTCCCGCGCGAGATCCCCCACCACCCCCTCATCCGGCTCAAGAAACCGCCAGCGCGCCAACCAGTCCTCCGTAGATAGGAAACCCCGATCCCGAATCATCGTCATTATACAGAGAGAGGATTAGGCCCCCGACCACGCAAAACCCCGTAGGGGCGGGTTTCAAACCCGCCCGAGCCCCAACCCCACCGCCCCGACAACCGCCACGCCCGAACGACCTGATGCCTAAAACCTGAAGCCTAAAACCTCTAAACCAGCGGGCTCAAGGAGGCAAGGACGCGTTCGACGACCTTCGCCGGGAGAGGTCGGCGTTCCCATTCTTCGAGGGTGATCTCGCGCGCGTTCGTCTTGTCCAGCTCGAACATCTTCTCCATCTGGTCGGCGAGGTCTTCGCTGTAGACCTCCAGGTTCGTCTCGTAGTTGCCGAGCAGGCTGTAGCGGTCGATGTTGGCCGTGCCGACGGTAGACCAGACGCCGTCTATCGTGGCGGTCTTGGAGTGGATCATGATGTGCTTGTAGAGGAAGATCCTGACTCCCCCCCGCAAGAGTTCCCAGAAGTGCCGCCGGGCGAGCCAGTCTGCCGTGACGTGGTTGGAGTTCTCGGGCACGAGTATCTGCACGTCCACGCCCCTCCTCACCGCGTCCATGAGGCCGGCCCGCATCGCCCGGTCGGGGATAAAGTACGCGTGGGTGAGGTAGATGTGTTTGTTGGCGCGGTCTATCGCCTCGATGTACATGGCCCGGATGGGGAATATCCTCATGTACGGGTCGTTCCTGTGGAACATGGTATCCGAGTTCCACGCCCGTCCCCCGACCGTCTCCAGTTGCGGAAGGTCCGGGGTACGGTGGTCGTTCCAGAAGTCCACTAGATCGTTCTCTATCTCGCGGGCGTCGGGGCCCTCGATGCGGATGTGGGTGTCGCGCCAGCCGTCGGCGTAGAGGGAGCCTATGTTGTAGCCGCCGACAAAGCCGACCTCCCCGTCCACGCTCATGAGGTGCTTGTGGTACCGGAAGACGTTGCGCGGGTTGACGAGGTTCTCCGGCCCCCAGATGGGCCTGAAGTGGAGCGTGTTTATCTCCTTGGGGAAGTCCTTGAACTCCGACGAGACGAACACGTTGGCGAGGCCGTCGAAGATCACGCACACGTTGACCCCCTCGCGGGCCTTCTCGGCGAGCGCCCCCACGAAGCGCCGGCCGACCTCATCCCCCTTCCAGATAAAGGTGCCGACGTAGATGCTCCTCTTCGCGTTGCGGATGTCTTCGAGCATGGCGTCGTAGAGCTGGACGCCGTAGGGGTAGAGCTTGAGCCGGTCGCCCCCCTCCAGGGAGACCCCCGGCTGGTCCTCCCAGGGGAAACCGCCCTGCGGGCCCTCGCGGCGCTTGCGCAGTTGGGCCATCGCCACCAGCACGCCCACGACGGCCGCCTGCACCGCCGTCAGCGCGAGGAAGAGCCTGAGCCCGATCCTTCGCAGGTCGGAGAACGTGCGTCCGAGAGATAAGTTCATGGTTCGGATTATAGCGGCGGGATCTCCCCCCGCCGGCGCTAGCGGCGGCGGAGGCGGGAGACGAAGCCCTTGGCCTCCTCGGTGGCGCGGCGCCGGATCTCCTCCATCTCCTCCTGCCCGACCTTCTGCCCGCCGCGCTCGAAGTACAGCATCGTCGAGCGGCCCATCGCCACGGTGCCGGCGTAACCGATGGCCGCCGCCGCGGCCCATCCCCCGACCGGGACGACCTTCACGACCTGCCGCGTCAGCGCCCGCAACCCGAACCCCGCGGCCAGCACCCCCACAAGCTCCCGCGCCCTCTGGAACGAGAGCTCCTCTCCGTAGGCCGCGGCCAGGTTCAAGACCATCCTCGCCTGGTTCGCGGTCATCACCGGCATGTCCGCGCCCGGGATCGGCAGGAGCCCGATCACCGCGTTCTCGCGGGCGTTCTTGCGGATGATCTGCTCGCACGCCGCCCGCCGCAGGTAGGGATACCCTTTCGCCAGCGGCACCAGGTAATCCTCTTCGAGCGCCTTCACGATGCGCGGCGCGATCACCCCCGCTGCTACCGCGCTCGGCGACGGCAGCGGTATCCCGCCAGGGTCCTCCACCGCCTTGCCGGAGAGGAAGATCTCGGCGTCCGAGACGGTCAGGATCACCTCGGCCTTCCTCATGTTCCGCTGCGCCCCCAGGAGGTCGGCGAGCTCCCCCACGCGCAAGGAGTCCCCGACGACGGCGAGCGTCGCCCGCTCCCGGCTCGCCCGGCGCGTCTCGGTAAAGACCTTGTACAAGTTCCTCAAACCCATCATAAGACTGCCCTCCCTCGTGCCCCGAAGGGCGGGGTCCCCACCGGGACCCCGAATTGATAAATGACCTTTTTAAGTTATATTACGTGCAGGCTACGGAAGGGTTTCAACCTCAATCTCCGGAGAGAGTTTTCTTGCAGCCACAACGCGATCTGCGGGACATAGAGGAGATACGGGAGCTTTTCGAAGCCGGCCAGGAGACCGGCACCCTGGAGTCGAGCGAGGTGCTCGAATTGCTCCAGGAAGTGGACCTCTCTACAGACGAGATCCAGCAGGTCTACGGACTCCTCCGCGAACACGGCGTCGAGGTCGTGGACGCGGGTTTCCTCTCCGAGACGCTGCAAGAGGACGAGGACACCCAGCTAGTCGAGGAAGTACTGGAGGCCGACCTGAAGAGCCGCTACACCGGCGACGCCGTCCAGATGTATCTCGACGAGATCGGCAAGACGCCGCTCCTAACCAAGGCCCAGGAGGTCTACCTCGCCCGGCGCATCGAGCGCGGCGACCGGCGGGCCAAGGCTCATTTGACCAAGGCCAACTTGAGGCTCGTCGTCTCCATCGCCAAAAAGTACGCCGGCAGGGGAGTCTCGCTTCTGGACCTGATCCAGGAGGGCAACATCGGCCTCATGCGGGCGGTCGAGAAGTTCAACCACCGTAAGGGCTTCAAGTTCTCGACCTACGCGACGTGGTGGATCCGTCAGGCCGTCACCCGCGCCATCGCGGACAAGGGCCGCACGATCCGGGTTCCCGTGCACATGGTCGAGAAGATCAACAAGTACTACCGCGTCCAGCGCAGCCTCGCGGCCCAACTGAACCGCGACCCGAGCGACGAGGAGGTCGGCACCATAATGGAGGTCGATGCCGAGGAGATCGTGCGCATCCGCCGCGTCTCGCGCCGCTCCATCTCGCTGGAGACCCCCGTCGGCGAGGACCACTCCTCCGAGCTCGGCGACTTTATAGCCGACGAGGACTCCGAATCCCCCCACGACCTCGCCAAGTCTTCGCTGCTAAAAGCCCGAATGCGCGAGGCCCTCAGCAGCCTCCCCGAGCGCGAGCGCATGGTGCTGGAGTACCGTTTCGGCCTCACCGGCGGCCAGCCGAAAACGTTGGAAGAGGTCGGCGAACGCTTTGACGTAACCCGCGAGCGCATACGCCAGATACAGCTCACCGCTCTAGCCAAGATAAAGAGCAGCCCGCACGCCGCGGGGCTCAGGGATCTGTTGGATTAGGCTTCAGGTTTCAGGATCGGGCCTTTCGGCTCTTTTTCTTTTTGGAGTGCCGCAGAGGTTTTGGGCGGGGGAAGGTGAGCGGTGAGGGTCGAGGGTCTCGGGTGGTTGGGTATCCGGACGGAGAGGTTCGAGGAGACAACGCGGTTCTTCCGCGAGGTGATGGGCCTGGAGGAGATCCGTCGCGAGCGCGACGTCGTCAGCTTCGTGTTTCCCGACGGTGCCGAGATGGAAGTATGGTGCCCAGAGAACGAGTTTCACTCTTTCTTCGGTGCGGGGCCCGTCGTGGGCTTCCGGGTGGACGACGTGGCCGAATCCCGCGCCCGGATGGAAGAAGGGGGTGTGGAGTTTTTGGGGCCGGTCCATCGTTCGGAGGGCGCCGCCTGGAGCCACTTTCGCGGGCCGGACGGCAACGTTTACGAGATTATCGGCCGGGCCTGATCGCGCACCGGGATCGCGCAACGAAAAATCGCGCATGTGCCGTTACGCGATAAACGGGCTCTGCGCCGGGCCGTCGAGCCAGGTACTTACCCGCGTCGGTGTACCGAACCTACTCTTCTTCCCTGCGGGACACCTCGTCCCCCTCGCCGTCCGGGCGGTCCGGGTTGCGTCGGGTGGCCTCGCCAAGGACGCGGGCCAGGATGGGGATCGCGACGAGCGCGACGATTACGAGAACGATAAGAGCGACGACGGCGATGCCCAATGAGTTTTCCTCTCCGCGCGTACAGGGGCCGCCGGGCAAAACCCGGCGGCCCCAATATTACCTTACGCCGCATTTTTCCGTTTAGCGGCTGGGCGTCTGGGCCCCCGGGCCGCCAAGCTCCCCGCGCTCCACGATCTTCGCGAAGTTCTGCAGGTCTTCCTTGAGGTTCCGCTCGGGGCTGGAGAGGACGTTCGCGACGGCCTCGCCGACGGCGCCGCCGGGCGGGTCCGAGTAGTTCATGGTCACGTCGATGCGCGTTCGGCCCGGGGCGACCTCCTCGAAGCGGGCCTCGCCGCTCGTCATTACGTCCCCTTCGATGGTGTTCCAGCCGATGCCCCGGCCGGGGTCCATCTCCGTGGTCTTCGCATCGAACTGGACGCTCTTGCCGAGGGGACCCTTTACTTTCCAGTGGCTGGTGTCCTGGCCCGTCATGCGGACCTCATCGACGTTGGACATGAAGCTCGGGAAGTTCTCGAAGTTGGACCAGTAGCGGAACACGTCCTCCACCGGCGCCTGGACCTCCACGCTCTCCTGCACTCTCTGAGACAAGGTTTTCCTCTCTTTCTCTGTTTGACCTGGTCCGGGATCACACCGCACGGGACCCCGCTTTTAAGTGAATTTCGCTACTGATCCGGCAATTCCTCGAAAGCCGCGCGCAACTGCGCGTCCCTCTCGAAGGCCTCCTCCCGGGAGATTTCCCGCAGGTCTGTCGGCGAGACGGTCTCGTCCCCCTCCTCCTGGGGGACCTTTACGTCGGGCTCGATGCCGGTCTCCCGGATAAAGTCCCCGTCGGGCGTCAGCCACTCGGCGACGCCGAGCAGGATGGAGGAGCCGTCGTCCAGCTCGAACTCGGAGAGAACGGTGCCCGTGCCGAACGTGGTCTGCCCGACGACGGTCGCGCGGTCGTTGTCCCGCAAAGCGCCGGCGACGATCTCGGAGCTCGAGGCCGACCCGTCGTTGACGAGAACGACCAGCGGCGCGTCGGTCAGGCCCGGCTCGCCCTCGACCCCGATCTCCTCGCGCCCGCCGGAGGCATCCTTGCGGACGTAGGCGATGCTGTCCGGCTCCAGGAAGAAGCCCGCCACCTCGACCGCCTGGTCCAACCTTCCACCCGGGTTATCCCGGAGGTCGAGGATAAAGCGCCTGGCCCCGGCCTCCCGTGCCTCCCCGAAGGCCGCCCGCAGCTCCTCCGCGGAGTCGTCGGAGAAGGAGGACAGGAGGACGTGGGCGACGTCGGTACCCGGGACACGCGCCCAGGTGACCACGGGCGAGTCTATCTCCTCGCGCCGCAGGTCGAAGACCCGCTCGTTGCCGTTTCGCGAGACGGTCAACTTCACTCTCGTCCCCTCCGGCCCCTTGACCCTAGAGACGATCCCGGAGATCTCCTCGTCGCGCACGCTCCGGCCGTCCACGCCGACCACCACGTCCCCCGACTCCACGCCGGCCTCCTCCGCCGGCGAGCCCTCTATGGGCGCCGTGACGACCACGTCGTCCTCGCGGGCCTCCAACTGAACCCCGATGCCGACGTAGGTCCCGGAGAGCCCCTCCTGGTTCTGCTCGCGCTCCTCCGGCGTAAGAAAGCGCGTGTGGCCCTCGTCGCCTAGAGTGTCCAGCATCCCCTCTATGGCCCCGTACGTCAGCTTCTCGGGGTCGATGGCGCCCTGGTCCACGTAATCGTCCCGGACGACGTCGAGGGCCTCGGCGTACAATTCGAGGCTCTCCCGGTCCCTCTCCTGCAAGGCCGCGGGGCTCTGCGAACGCCCCGCGTAGAACGCCCCGGCCGCGGTCGCGACCAGAATCCCGACGAACACCAGCAGGCGCAAAGTCCCGCCACGCCGCCCACCCTTCTTATTCGAGTTTCTCCACACGCAGAGATTGTACTAGCAAGCTACCAGCTATCGGCGGTCGGCTACTCGACGCGGTAAGGGGTGCTCGTGGCGGCCTCTTCTATCCTCTGCCCCTCCCTCACCGGGAAGAAGCAGGCCGCGCGGTGGTTCTCGCTCTCCTGCGGCTCCAGCGGCGGGGTGTTCTCCGCGCAGTAGTCCTGGGCGCGGGGACAGCGGGTGTGAAAGGGGCAACCACTGGGCGGGTTGGCCGGGCTTGGCACGTCGCCGGTGAGAACGACGCGCTGGCGCTCGCGTTCCTTGCGCGGGTCGGGGACCGGGATTGCAGAGAGGAGCGAGGCCGTGTACGGGTGGCGCGGATTGTTGTAGAGGTCCTTGCGGTCGGCGACCTCGACGATCTTGCCGAGGTACATCACCGCCACCCGGTCGGAGATGTGCTTTACCACGGAGAGGTCGTGGGCTATGAAGACGTAGGTCAGGTCGAACTCCTTCTGCAAATCCTCAAGGAGGTTCACGACCTGCGCCTGGATGGAGACGTCCAGAGCGCTCACCGGCTCGTCGCAGATGATGAGGCGCGGGTTGAGGGCGATGGCCCTCGCCACCCCGATCCTCTGCCGCTGCCCCCCCGAAAACTCGTGCGGGTAGCGGTTGTAGTGTTCGGGGGAGAGGCCGACGACTTCCAGGAGCTCCTGCACCCGCTTCTTGCGCTCGGGGCCCTCACCGACCTTGTGCGTTTTCAGCGGCTCGGCGACGATGTTGCCGACGCTCATGCGGGGGTTCAGCGAGGCGTAGGGGTCCTGGAAGATTATCTGCATGTTGCGCCTCACGCCGAGCATCTGCTTGCGGTCGTAGCCCAGGATGTCCTCGCCCTCGAAGAGGACCTCGCCCTCCGTCGGCTCCAGGAGGCGCAGGACGAGCCGGGCGAACGTGCTCTTGCCGCAGCCGGACTCGCCGACCAGGCCAAGCGTCTCGCCCTTGCGGATCTCCAGGTCCACCCCATCCACCGCCTTGACGTGGCCGACCGTCCGCCGCAGCACCCCGGCCTTTATCGGGAAGTGCATCTTCAGGTTCCTCGTCTCCAGCAGGTTCTCGCCGGGGCGTTCGCCTGAGCGTCCGTTCCGGCCCCCGCTCAGGTGTCCGTTTCCGGTCAGACTTCCGTTCGCGGCCTCGCTCACGTTCCTACCCCCAGCTCCTGGTCAACGCGGCTCTTGCTCGCCTCGATCTCCTCGACAGAGAGGATGCACGCCGCCTCGTGGCCCGGCTTCTTCTCTTCGAGAATCGGGTCCACTTCGCGGCACTCGTCTTTGGCGAACGGGCAGCGGGGGTGGAAGTTGCAGCCTTCGGGCAGGAAGATCAGGCTGGGCGGCGTCCCCTTGATCGGCAACAGCTTGACCTCGCCCGCGGTGTCCAGGCGCGGCAAGGACCGGAGGAGAGAGAAAGAGTAGGGCATCAGGGGATCGTAGAAGACGTCGTCGGTGGTGGCCCGCTCGACGGCGCGGCCGGCGTACATCACCATCACCTTGTCGGCGATCTGGGCGACGACGCCGAGGTCGTGCGTGATCATGACTATCGCGGTGCCGTACTTCTCCTGCAGGCCCACCATGAGCTCGAGGATCTGGGCCTGGATGGTCACGTCCAGCGCCGTCGTCGGCTCATCCGCTATGAGAACCTTTGGATTGCAAGACAACGCCATGGCGATCATGGCCCGCTGGCGCATGCCGCCCGAGAACTGGTGGGGGTACCCCTTCGCTTGCCCCTCGGGGTTGGCGATGCCGACATCCTTGAGGACCTGGACGGTCATCTCGTTGGCCTCGGTCTTGGAGACGTCCTGGTGGATGCGGATGGCCTCGCGGATCTGGTTGCCCACCGTGAAGACGGGATTGAGGCTCGTCATGGGGTCCTGGAAGATCATGGCGATGTCGTTGCCCCGGATCTGCTGCATCCTCTTCTCCGGGACCCGGAGCAGGTCCTGGCCCTCGAAGAGGATCTCGCCCTCCGGGTACTCGGCCGGCGGCTTCGGGTTGAGCTGCATAACGGAGAGCGCCGTCACGCTCTTGCCGCTCCCTGACTCCCCGACTATCCCCATCACCTCCCCCGGCTCCAGGGAGAAGGAGACCCCGTCCACGGCCTTGACGACCCCGTCCTGGGTCTTGAAGTGCGTCTTGAGGTTGTTTACCTCCAGCATCGCCATCGGATTACTCCTCCATACCCGAAAGAACCCCGTGGACCAGACTACAGCAGCGGCGGCACCCCGGCCAGCGCGAGCGCCTCACCCTCTCCCCCTCATGAACTCCAGCACCGCCCGGTCCACGTGCCCCCGCGCCTGCTCCCTTTCCTCGAAGTTCTCCGTCCGGATGAACGCGCTCAGCGCGTCGAGCAGCGCCTCGTCGTCGGCGTCCCGCTCCCGGATGTACCCGGCCCGCAGCAGCGCGTCCACGACCTCTTTCCTGGCGTCCCCGTCAACAGCGATCACGTCCTCCGGGCCGGTCTCCCCGAAGTAAAGAGCGTGGAGGTCCCGCAGACGCGCGAGCTCCTCTATCGGCCCGGGGTGATCGTCCACGCGCAGGTCGATCACCCTGTCGTTGTCCCCGCCGTACCCGCCGCCCTCCCGCACGACGAGCAACGCCGCGGACTGCCTGCCCCGCGAATCCCCGCCCGCCTCCTGTCCCGCGCCGAGCGCCGCCAGAAGCCGGGCCGCAAATTCGCCCCCGGTCTCCTCGTAGGTCTTCGCCATCGCCTCGACCGTCTCCCGCCCGACGAGGATGTTGCCCTGCGCGGCGTAGTGCTCCCCCGTGACGCCCCCCGCCCAGTCGAAGCACCCCGAGCCCGTGTACGTCGCCGCCCGGCCCCGCGCATCCACGACGCCCAATTGCCGGTGATCCCTGTCCTCGTCGGCGGAGGTCAGGGCCTCGACGGTCTCCTCGGCGGTCCTCCCTTCAGCCATGAGCTGCAGGCCGCGCGGGCCGTAGTTGAAGTTCGCCATCGCCTGGGTCGCGACCGCCCCGACTCCGGCCCGCGCCCACGGCACGACCGCGCCGACGGCGAGGAACTTCGACTGGACGGCGACCCCCAGAGAGTCCGTCTCGGGGTCGAAGGCCGCGATGGAGAAAGTGGCGACGATCCTGCTCAAAGGCCGTGCTCCTGCTCTAGTCGTAGGTTCGGGGGTCGAGGGCCTCGCGGACGCCGTCGCCAAGGAGGTTGAAGCCGAGGACGGCGAAGAAGATCGCCATGCCCGGGAAGAACGCCATCCACCAGGCGGTCGTCAGGTAGGACTGGGCCTGGAAGAGCATCGAGCCCCAGCTCGGCACGCCCGGCTCCGCCCCGAGGCCGAGGAAAGAGAGGGTGGCTTCGGCGATGATGGCGTAGCCGACGGCGAGGGTCGTCTGGACCAGGAGCGGCGGCAGGGAGTTCGGGAGGACGTGGCGGAGCATGATGCCGATGTGGCCGGTGCCGATGGCCCTCGCGGCGTCCACGTAGTCCAGGGAGCGGACCGTTAGGACCTGGGCGCGCGTGATCCTGACGAACGCGGGGATGAAGCCTATGCCGATGGCGATCATGGCGTAGCCGAGGCCACCACCCAGGATCGCCGCTATGACGAGCGCCAGGATCAAGAACGGGAAAGCCTGCAGGCTGTCCACGACGCGCATCACGATCCACTCGTCCCAGATCCCTCGAAAATACCCGCTGGTCAACCCCACGGGCACGCCTATCAGGAGTGCTATGCCGACGGAGATCAGGGAGGAGTAAAGCGAGATCCTGGCCCCGAAGACCACCCGCGAGAAGACGTCGCTCCCTAGAGAATCCGTCCCCATCAGCCCGCCCTCCCCCGGCGGCTGCAGCGTGAGCCCGTAGTCCTGGGCCTGGGGGTCGGAGGGCGCTATCAGGGGCGCGAGGGTTGCCGTGAGCAGCATGATCGCCACGATGACGAGCCCGACGATGGCGAGCCTGTTGCGCTTGAACCGGCGCCAGAAGCCCGCCAGCCGCCTCTCGCGCGGCCTTATCGTCTGCGTCTGGGAGCCCTCTGCGGTGACCGCTTCGCTCATCCCTTACCCCCCGCTGCTCGCGGAGATGCGCGGGTCTATGAACGCGTAGAGCGTGTCCACGAGCACGTTGACGAGCACCACGATCAGGGTGATGGTCAGCACCGCGCCCTGCACGGTCGTGAAGTCGCGCTGCTCTATCGAGTCAACGACCAGGCGCCCGAGGCCGGGGAGCTGGAAGACCGTCTCGGTAACTACGAGCCCGCCGAGGAGACCGGCTATCTGGAGCCCGCTCGCCGTCACGAACGGCACCAGCGCGTTCCTGACGGCGTGCCGTATCACCACGACCCGCCTGCTGAGTCCTTTAGAGAAAGCGGTCCTCACGTAGTCAGAGCCGAGCTCTTCCAACAAACTGCTCCGGAGCATCCGGGTCAGCTCCGCCGACTCGCGCAGGCCCGTCGCGAAGACGGGAAGGATCATGGCCGTGATGTTCGCGACCGGGTCCTGGAAGAACGGCACGTAGCCCGAGGCCGGCAGCCAGCCGAGGCTCACCGCGAAGATGATGATGAACATCATCCCCAGCCAGAAGTGCGGGATGGAGATCCCACCCAGAGCGACGCCCGTGCTCACGTAGTCCACCCACGTCCCCCGCCGGCTGGCCGAGAGGATGCCGGCGACCACGGCTATCGTCAGGCTCACCAGGAAGGTGCCTAGGGCAAGCTCTATCGTCACGGGCAGCCGCTGCAGGATGATGCCGGAGACGGGCTCGTCGTCTATCAGGGACTCGCCGAGGTCGCCCCGGAGGACGCCGCCGACCCAGTCCAGGTACTGGACCGGGATGGGGTCGTTCAGGTTGAGGCGGTTGCGCATCTGCTCCTTGGCCTGCTCCGTGGCCTCCGGGCCGAGGATCACCGTCGCCGGGTCGCCCGGTATCAGGTTGATCATGGAGAAGCAGATGACGCTGACGATGAACAGGATCGGCAACGTCAAGAGCAACCGCCGGACCAGAAACGCCACGCCCGTCCTCCTCTTTCGCTACTGCTGCTTGCTCACGTCCGCGAGCCGCAAGATACCGTCAGGGTATGCCGTGAAGCCCTTGACGTTGGACTGCATGGCGAAGTCCGTGGTCGTGTTGGAGTGGTAGAGATAGACGTAGGGGACTTCCTCGTGCAGGATCTCCATGGTCTGCGTGTAGAGCTCCTTGCGCTCCGCTTCGTCGCTCGTCATGCGCGCCTCGTTCAAGAGCTCGTCCACCTCAGGATTGCTGTAGCCGGAGTCGTTGAAGTCGCCGTCTGTGGTCATGAAGTCGTAGATGTTGAGGTCGGGGTCGATCCTGCCGCTCCAGCCAAGGTGCAGCGCCTCGAAGTCGCCGCTGGACGAGTCCTCCAAGAGCGTCCCGAACTCGAGCTGCTCCAGCTTGACGTCTATGCCGGCGGGCTTGAGGTTGTTCTGGATGACCTGCCCCATCTGCTGGCTCGCGGGCGAGGGGTCGGTCTTGTAGGTGAACGAGAAGCCGTTCGGCTCCCCGCCTTCTTCGAGAAGCTTCTTCGCCTCCGCCACGCTGCGCTCCGGGTACGAGTCGCTCTCCTCGCTGTAGGCGAAGGACTGTTCGGAGAACGGCGAGTTTGCCGGCGTGCCCCCGACGTCCCGCAGGACCGCCTTCACGATGGCGTCGCGGTCGACGAGATGGTAGACCGCCTGCCGGAGCTTCACGTTGTCGAATGGGGGCTGGCGGGTGTTGAGGTAGACCCCCTGGTAGCCGAGGCCGGGGACGCTGGAGACCTCGTAATCGCCGCCTTCCTGCAAGCTGTTGAACTCCACGAAGGGGATCGAGTCGATCATGTCCAGCTCGCCGCTCTGCAAGTTCTGGTACTGGACGTTCTCGTCATCGATGCCGTTGTAGACGATCTCGTCGAGCTTGGGCTGCCCGTCTTTCCAGTAGTCAGGGTTCTTCTTGACGGTGATGTGGTCCCCGCGCACCCGCTCGACGAACTCGAACGGCCCCGTCCCGACCGGCTTCTTCGAGATGCGCCCGCCACTATCCTCTACCGCCTTGGGCGAGACCATGATCCCGGCCCGGTCCGTCAGCACGGCCAAAAACGGCGCGAACGGCCGCTCGAGCGTGACGCGCACCGTGGAGTCGTCCACCGCTTCTACGGATTGGACGGGCTCTATCTCCGTGCTCCGGACGGAGTCGTCTTCCTGGTAGCGCTCCAGGTTGAACTTCACGGCCTCGGCGTCGAGCGGCTCTCCGTCGTGGAACTTCACGCCCTGGCGGAGCTTGAAGGTGTACTCTTTCCCGTCGTCGGAGACCTCGTAGCTCTCGGCGAGCATCGGCACGATCTTGCCGTCCTCGTCGATGTCAACGAGCCTATCGTAGATGCTCGACATGACCTGCCGGTCCACGTAGGCGCTAGACAGGTTGGGGTCGAGCTCCGGCGGCTCCGCCTCCAACCCGACCTCGAGCGTCCCAGGAGGCGTGTTCGACTGCGTCCCGCCCCCGCCACCGCTGCCGCAAGCCGCGGCCACAGACAACACGATTGCCAACAACACGACCGCGCCGATACGGATAAGTTTCATCTTCCCCCCGACATCTCCCGATTATCCCGACCTCGCCGGTGACCTTTCCCTGTGCGCAAAGTAGCAGGCGCCCGAACCCGGGTCAACCCTTTCTCCGTATACGTCGGCCACGCGTAAAAATGTACGCGACGCGCGACGACCCCGGCATCGGCCCTAAGGCCACCAGTTGAACTCTCTTCGTGAATGATGCTCCGCCGCCAGGACAACAAGCTCTTGAGGTTCTAGGTTTTGAGGTTCCAGGTTTTGAGGGGTTGTAGAGCGAGGATGCCGCGGACATGCCGCTCTCTCTGAGGCCAACCGTGGTGGCGACGTCGGACTCCAGGCCGCGCACCGCACCCCTGATGACTCAAAACCTGAAAGCCTCCGAAGGAGGCGATCTGAAACCTGAAACCTGTTATTCAGTCTATACAGTGGCAGGCGGCGACCCAGTGCTCCGGGTTCACCTCGCGCCAGACGGGCTCGTCGTGGGCGCAGGCTTCCGTGGCGTAGGGGCATCGGGTGCGGAATCGGCACCCTGAAGGGGAGTTTACCGGGCTCGGGACGTCGCCTTCTAGCACGATGCGCTCCCGCTCGTTCTCGACGTCGGGGTCGGGGACCGGGACGGCCGAGAGGAGGGCCTGGGTGTAGGGGTGGACGGGGTTCGCGTAGAG
>JALZNL010000231.1:0-396 GCA_030857715.1 Actinomycetota bacterium
AACCTGAGGGTGCGGTTCGTGGTCGCCGGTAGTGTCAGGTTCTGGGCCGGGTATCCGTACCGGATCATGCCCAGAAGATACACTGCGCCGCCCCGCCGTGTCCGAACGCCCCGGGGCGCCCTTTCTGCTAGCATAGATGACTTAATGGATGCCGCGATCTCTTCCGGGCTGTTCCAGGACGCGGCGGACGTGCTGCGCCGCAACGACATGGGGGGATGGACGAGGGCCGCCCCGAACCTCTACCCGCACCAGTGGAGCTGGGACGCCGGCTTTATTGCCATCGGCCTCGCCCACCTGGACACCCGTCGCGCGGCGGAGGAGCTACGCGGCCTCTTCCGGCACCAGTGGAGGAACGGCAAGGTCCCGCACATCGTCTTCAACCCTCACGCCCCGCCC
>JALZNL010000231.1:406-4910 GCA_030857715.1 Actinomycetota bacterium
GCGGTGCTCCAGCTCTTCCGTGCTCGCATGAGGCGACAATTGTAGTCTCTTTGGCATGCGCATAGTCTAAACCCGGATTCCGTATCACGCCCCGCCCGACAGCTACTTTCCCGGCCCCGAGCACTGGGTTAGCGCCGGGCTCTTCCCCGACGCGCCTCCAGCACCGCCCTACACCAGCGCCCTCTGCCAGCCGCCGACCCACGCCATCGGGGCGCTGAAGGTCTTCGAGACCGCGCCCCGGCGCGACAGGGACGCGGCGGTGGCGTTTCTGCGTGAGATCTACCCGAAGCTCCTCTCCTGGCATCGCTACCTGGCGACCGCGAGAGACCCGGAAGGGTCGGGGCTCGTCACCATCTACCACCCCTGGGAGAGCGGCATGGACAACTCCCCCCGCTGGGACGCGCCGCTGGCGGCGGTGAAGGTGGGGGAGATGCCGCCCTACAGGCGCCGGGACCTCGGGCACGTGGACGACCCGTCGGAGCGTCCGACGGACGAGGAGTACGCCCGGTACATCTGGCTGGTGCAGGAGATCAAGCACGCCCGCGGCGACGAGGCCAGCGTCTACGAGAACCACCCTTTCCTGGTCAAGGACGTACTTTTTAGCGCCATCCTCGTCGCCGCCAACGAGGCCCTGTTGCGCATAGGCGAGATCGCCGGCGCGTCCGGGGAAGAGCGGGCCGAGGTCTCGGCCCGGGTGGACCGGGGTCGAGCGGGCCTGGAGGCGCGTCGGGATGCCGTGTCGAAGCTCTGCCTGGACTATGACCTGCGGGCCGGGGAGCCGGTCGGGGTCCGCACGGTGGCCGGGTTCGCGCCGCTGGTGGCCGGCGGCCTTGGGGAAGGACGCCTGGGGGAGATGATGGAGGCCCTCTACTCGGAAGACTCTATCGGGCATCCGGGCCTGCGGCGTCCGTTGCCGCCCTCTACAAGCCCCGGGGAGAACCGCTTCCACCCGCGCAGCTACTGGCGCGGTCCCGTCTGGCCGGTGATGGCGTGGTTGATCTGGTGGTCCCTCCTGCGCGCCGGCGAGCACAAGAGGGCGCACGCCCTGCGGAACGCCGCGCTCGGCGAGTTCTCCGCCGGCCACTTCGCCGAGTACTACGAGCCCTTCACCGGGGAGCCCCTCGGGTCCGACGACCAGTCCTGGACCGCGGCTGTCGTGCTGGACTGGCTCGCCCACGAGTAGGACGCGTCCTGTTCGCGGGACGCTTCAGATCGTCGCGACCAGGAGCGGGACGACCACGATGGTGGCGCTCAGGCGGAAGAGGTGGGTGAAGGCCACGGCCACGAGGTCCGCGTCCGTCTCGCCGGTCACGGAGAGCAGGGTGCCCATGCCGCCGGGGGCCGCCGCGAAGGTCGCTGTCGTGGGGTCGAACCGGAAGATCTTTACTAGAAGGAAGGCTGCCAGGGCCCAGGCCAGCATCTGCGTCGCGTTTACGATCACGGCGACCCCGGCGAGCTGCAGGAGCGTCCCGAAGAACTCCGCGGACAGGCCGAGGCCGATGATGCCGCCCCCCGCGGCCTGGACGAGAAGGTTGAATCCGCCCTCCGGCACCACGCCCCTGACGAGGAGCCGGGCCAGCCCCGCACCGAGGAGCGCCCCGATGACGCCACCGGCGGGCAGCGGCGTCAGGGCCAGGCCGAACACCCCGCCCGCGATGCCTGCGCCGACGATCAGCGCGAGCTTCGTGGCCGCCCCGCCTTCGTCGGGGGTCTGGTCCGACGCTTCAGGCCCGGCGGGGTCCCGGCCGACGCCCCGGAGTCTGGCCCCGCGGTTGCGCGAGCGGGCGAGAAAGAAGTTCGCGGCGAATATGACCAGCAGCAGGCGCGAGAGGTGGACGGCCGCGACAGCCGGGCCGTCCGCCCCGACGCTCGCCCCGATGGTGGCCATCTCGGTGAGGCCGCCGGGGGCCGCGGCGAAGAGCGCCGTGACGGGTGAGACCCCGGTCAGGCCGACCGCCGCGGCGGCAGCGGCTACGCCGGAGGCCAGGAAGACGGCCGCCAGGACTGCCGCCGGAAGCAGCGTCCTGGCCCCCGAAGCCAACGAATCGCGGGAGATCCTGACCCCGACCAGCACCCCGACCATGACCTGCAACGTCTGGCCCAGCAGGTCCGGGGTCGGAACCGACGGAAAACCCAGGACGGCCAGTAAGAGGCCGACCCCCACCATCGCGCCCGTGAACGCGCCGGCGGGGATGCCGAGCCGGAGGCCGAGGTAGGCGCCGAGGAGGGCCGCCAGGGGCGCCGCCGCGATGATCTCCGACCCGCCCACCTCCGAAGCTCACCAGCCACCCGTGGCGGACGGTTGGCCCGTCTCTTCTCGGGCAAGAGAAAACCCCGGCCTCGCGGCCGGGGCGAAAACTTCGCTCTTTACGTTCAGCCTAGGAATCGCCCTCCAGAACGAAGGTGACCGCCAGGTTCACCTTGTAGCCGGTGATGTTGCCGTCCTGGATCACCACGTTCTGATCCTTGATCCAGGCACCCTCCACACCGCGGAGGGTGGAGGTGGCACGGTTGATGGCCTGCTGAATGGCATCCTCGAAGCTTGTCTGCGAGGTTGCGCTCAGCTCCGTAATGCGGGCTACCGACATATGCACTCCTTTCGTCTCATCTTTTCCCTGGTGCTTTTCCTACCCGGCGGCGCGGAAAATAAACCCCGTCAGGTGCGAGACGGAAAGACTCCTAGAGATCTTGAACGAGCACGGGGTCCGAGGTTGGTTCGTCCGAGCCGCCTGCGGGCTCGACGGTCACCGCTATCGCGTCGGCGTTGTTTAGAGGGGTGGTGATGGCGGTCGCGGTCATGTTGCCGGACGGTTCGAGCAGGCCGCTCGGCTCCGGCTTCTCGTCGTTAATGACCCAGACCTGGCCCGTGCGGCCTTCCGGGATGGACGGCATGTCCTCGACCACGAGGATGGTACGGTCGTCCTTGAGGGCCGTTACCTCCGCGCGGGCGCCCTGCTCCGCCCAGGTGCCGCCCAACGCTATCTCGCGGGACTCCTGCGCTTCGCTCGCGCTACGTGCCTCCTCGACCTGCCCGCGGAGGTCCTGCACGTCCCCCTGCAACAGCACGTTCCACGAGAGGAGGCCCACCACCAGCACGGCCGCGGCGCCCAGCGCCACGTTGCGCAGGCCGGCGAACCGGTCGAGCCAGGAAGACGCCGGGCGTCGTCGCGCGGCGCGGGGACGGGCGGACTCGGACTCCACGACGTCCATCACCCTGCGTCGCAGGTCGGCGGAGGGTTCGTGCTCCGGCGGGGCAAGGGCGAGCAAGCCGGTTATCCCGACCAGGTCGTCGATCTCCGCCTGGCGCTCCGGATGCAGGGCGAGGTGCGCCTCCACGGTCGCGCGTTCGTCGTCCGGCAACGCGCCGAGGACGTAGGCTTCCTTGAGATCGTCAAAACTCTTGTCGTCCATGAGGCTCATCTGGGTACCGCCACATCTTCCTGATCGAAGTATTCTCTGATCTTTTTGAGTCCCAGACGCATTCGGCCCTTGACCGTCCCGAGCGGCAGGTCCATGAGGTTGGAGATCTCGACGTGCGTGTAGCCCGAGAAGTACGCGAGCTCCAGGATCTTTAGTTGATCCTCCGGGAGCGTGTTCAGGGCTTCCCGGATCTGCTCGCGCTGCCGGTTGCGCCAGGTCTCGGCGAAGGCCTCGCTGGGTTGCGACCGGGGGGCGGACTGCTCGACGCGATCCTGGGTCCTGCGGCGGCTCGCCGACGAGCGGATCTGGTCGATGCCGCGGTTGTGGGCGATAGAGAGGATCCAGGTCCGCACGCTCCCGCGGTCGGACCTGTAGCCGCCCGCCGACCGCCAGACCTTGAGAAACGCGTCCTGCGTAAGGTCCTCCGCGGCCTGCCGGTCGCCCATCATCCGGTAGGAGAGGGAGTAGGCTGCCCGGCTGTGGCGGTCGTAGAGCGCCGCGAAGGCCTCCTCGTCGCCGCCCTCCATTAGCGACATGAGGTCCTCGTCGCCCAATATCGTGTACTGCCGGTTCTTTGCCATAAACTTCATTCTAGGGGAGCTACGAGCTTGTCGCCCGACCGGATCACGAACGGGCACCGACAGCCGCCGGGAGTTATATAGCGCTACGGGCCTTGCACATAAAAGGCCGTCTGCACAAATAATGGGCGGTCTGCACAAATAATCGAATGAGCTTCGGGCCGCGTACTCGCGGCCCGAAAAGCTAGTTGCGAGCTAAGATCTGAAAGAACGTCTGATCGACATTGGACAACGGCGGCACGTCGCGGGGGTCGGGAGCGTCGATACCTCCGGGATACTTCTCAAGAAACGCCTCAAAGTCCTCTATGCTCAGGAACTCCATGCCGACCGGCTTCGACTCGGCGTCTAGGTCGAGATAGGCTCCCTCTTCGATCTCCACGGTCTGGTCTACCAGACCCGGCGTGCCCTCCGCACCCTTCAAGCGCAGATACAGGACGCCCGTTTCGGGGTCCATCTTGATATTCACTGGCGTCCTCCTTTCCGCTTGAGCTTTATCACCGTAATGA
>JALZNL010000232.1 GCA_030857715.1 Actinomycetota bacterium
CTACGATGATTCTTGGTCATCGTCACTCCGTTTCCGATCGGTTGACTTAAGCACCAACCATCTTGGAGGACGATGACCCTTCTTTCTAGCGGCTCACCAATTTACAGAAGTTTACGGGCACAACCAGATTCGCCCCGGAGAGGCCAGATACGATGAATTCTTTATAAAGACTCCTGGAAGACCATTTGTCAAGCCGGATGACGCGTCCCGAGGCATAGTCTTTCGTGATGACTCCTTCCTCGTCATATACGAGAAATGGTCTTCCAGTGAAGACAGACTTCTGAGCTATAAGTACCATTATCAACGTCCAGATGGCTGGTTCGTGCGATTCGACTTGGAAGAAGAGAAGCACGCGGGTCACCCGAAGCATCACCTCCAAGCAAGCGTGTTCGGCGACAAGGTTAGGTTGCCTACCGGAGAGGTACATTGCGAAGATGTGCTAGAGATGGTCGTAGAGCAATTCGTTCTCTAACATCTCTTTGAACAGGTTCTCTACAGCCATTCGCGCATCTGGTCCGCGGTCAGGTTGCCGCCGCAGATTATGGTGCCGACGAGCAGGCCGTGGAACAGGTCGGGACGTTCCATGACCGCGGCGACGCCGACCGCGCCCGAAGGTTCGGCGACCACGCCGGCGTGACGGTGCAGCAGCCTCATCGCCTCGATAATGGAGTCCTCGCCCACGAGCACCGCGTCGTCGACCAGGCCGTCCATGTCCTCCAGCGCCTGCGGGACCGGCACGCGCACGCCTATGCCGTCGGCGACGGTCTCTATGCGGTCATGGGCGACGAGCCTTCCAGTTCTCCAGGACTCGACCATTGCCGGCGCGCCGGTGGCCCCGACGGCGATCATCCTCGTGCCGGGGCTACGGTCTTTCATGACCCCGGCAACGCCGTTGAACATGGCCCCGTTTCCGAGCGGCACGAGCAACGCGTCGAGCGGTTCCGGGAACCGGAGCCACTCGAGGCCCATCGTCCCCGCGCCTTCGAGGGTCTCCACGTCGAGGCTGTCCTCCACGAACCGGGCGCCCCGCTCGCGGGCCACGCGCCGCGCCTCGATCTTGGCCTCGTCGAAGTCCGAGCCGTGCAATACCACGCGCGCCCCGAGCGCCCCCATCCGCCCGACCTTGAGGGGGTTCGCGTTCGTGCTGGCGTAGACCGTCAAGTCCAGGCCCCGCTTGCGGCAGGAGTACGCCATCGCCTGCCCGAAGTTTCCGGCGCTCGCGCACATCAGGGAGACGCCGTCCTCCGCCTCCGATACCAGAGCATCCGTGCCGCGGCCCTTGAACGAGCGGATAGGGTTGAGGGTCTCGACCTTGATCGCCAACCGTACGCCGAGCTCCTCACCGAGCGGCTCGCACACGAACTGCGGCGAGTTCAGGAATACGGGATCTATAACCCGGGCGGCCTGCTCGACGCGCCCGAGCGACAAACGACGCGCGCTCTTCAAGCCTTCCCTACTTTCCGGAGATCCGGCCCGCCACCGAAGCGAACGCGCTCCTCTCCACCGAATCTTCCAGCGGCTCCAACTCGAAGAAGTCGTCCACACGGCGCAGGGCGCTGAGTATGAGCTGGTCCGTGAGCCACGGGTTCTTTGGCAACAGGGAGCCGTGGAGGTAGGTGCCGTAGGCGTTGAGACGCCTGGCGCCCTCGGTGCCGTCCCTACCGTTGTTGCCGAAGCCGGCGACGAGCCTGCCGAGCGGTTCGCAGTCGCCAAGATAGGTCCGTCCGCCGTGGTTCTCGAAGCCCACGACCTGGCGTCTCTCGTCGGACTCTGGGGCCTGGACGTCGACCAGCACGTTCCCGATCAGGCGCGCCTCGTCTGGCTTGCGCGGCTCGGTGTGGAGGTCGAAGATGCCGACGCCCGGCAGCTTCTCGCCCTCAGGGGTCTCGTAGTAGTGGCCCATCAACTGGTACCCGCCGCAGACGCCGAGGATCACGCCCCCGTCGTCCACGATGGCCCGAAGATCGGCGCCCTTGGAGCCAGAGAGGTCGTCGGCCAGCAGCGCCTGCTCCCGGTCCTGGCCCCCGCCGAAGAGAAAGAGGTCGCAGCCGGTCGGCTGAACCCTCTCCCCGAGCCCCACGTCCACCACATCGACCGGAATACCGCGCCACTCGCACCGCTTGCGGATGGAGATCACGTTCCCCCGGTCCCCATAGAGGTTCATCATATCCGCGTACAGGTGGTGAATGGTGAGCACGGGGGACTCCCTTTGGTCGGGCTCAAGGTTTTGAGGTTCTAGGTTACAGGTAGCGTGCCCTCATGGCGACTCCGGTCGTAAGGTATTGAAGCGGTGGTCATCTCGCCGGGGCAGAATGCTGCCGCGAAGCTGCGTGTACCATCGCCTTTGCCTGTAACCTTAAACCTCAAAGCCTAAAAGCCTTCCTCCCAGAACTGATGCGTGTACCCCATTTCGCTGAGAGATTTGCGGATCTCCAGCATCGCGGTGTAGGTCGGGAGGACGTAGAGGGTCTCGCCGGGCGGGGTGGATTTGAGGGCCGCCTTGATGGCCTTCTCGCGGTCGGGGATGACCTCGCCGACCGGCAGATCGGCGTACTTGAGGCGGACAGCCATGTCGCCGGCCCTGATGCCGCTGACGGTGAAGGGGGCGGCGTCGGTCTCGCCGGCGGCGCGGGCGTCGGCGAGCATCTCGAAGTCCACGTCCCAGAGCCAGGAGACGTCGCGGCCGTCGGCGTCGTTGTCGTTTATGGCTATGAGGACGTTCCTGGCGTCGGCGCCGGTGACGAAGGTGCGCAGGATCTCGTTGAACCCAACGGGGTTCTTGATGAGGAGCAGGAAGGCTTCTCTGTCCCCGGCCTCGATCCTCTCGACCCTCCCGAACGCCCCCCCAAACTCCCCGATGCCCCGGACGACGTCGTCGAAGCCCACGCCCGCCTCCCCCGCAACCGCCGCGGCGGCGAGCGCATTGTAGACGTTGTAGAGGCCAGGCAACGATACCCTCGCCTGCCCCTCGACCTTCGGCGTCGAGAGGAGGAAAGACGAGCCGCGGGCGCCTTCGAGGCGGACCCGGCTCGCCCGGTACGCCGGTTCGGGGCGAGCGAAGTCCCCTTTAGGGCAGCGGTAGACGCCGACGTGGCCCATGTAGACGGCCGAGTAGTCGAGGGGGGTGCCGCAGGCCGGGCAGTCCTTCGAGTCGGCGACGTGCTGGAGGCGTCCGGTGTCGAGGTCGGGCGCGTCCACCCCGTAGAAGACGGGGTTGTTCGCCGAGCGTCCTAGGCTCGCCACGAGTGGGTCGTCGGCGTTCAGGACGACCGCGCCGTCGCGGGGCAGGTCCCCGAAGGCCGAGGCTATGACCTTGCCGGTGTAGGCGAGCTCCCCGTAGCGGTCGAGCTGGTCGCGGAAGAGGTTGAGGACCGCCAGGATCTTGATCTCCGCCTCCGCCGCCACCCGCGGCACGCTGGCCTCATCCACCTCGAAGAGCCCCATCTCCGACGACGGTTTCCCCGCGAGGGTCGCATCGGAGACGAGGGCGGCGGTTACGCCGGTCACGAGGTTCGCCCCCGTCGAGTTGTTGACGGCCCCGACGCCGGCGGTCTGTAGGATCTTCGAGACGATCCCAGTCGTGGTCGTCTTGCCGTTGGTGCCGGTGATCGCCGCCGAGCCGAGTGGGAGTTGTTTGGAGAGCTTGTTCAGCACCTTCGGGTCAACCCTGCGGGCCACCACGCCAGGGATGGTAGATCCCCCGCCGGTCCCGAGCCTCCGGCTCGCGAGCTGCGCCGCTTTCGCGGCTCCTATCGCGGCGAGGAGACGAAGATCAAGAACCGGGCTCATGGCGCGGATTATATTCGCTGCGCGCCGCGGCTTTCGGAGGGCCGTCCGCGTCCGGCTAAAGTACGGGTTCGACGCGTAATCTAGACCTGGCCGTTCTTCCGGGTGGCGCGGACCGGGCGGCGCGGTAGAAACTGCGACGTGGAGATCTTCGAGAACCTTTCGGCCAGTTCCAGGCTGGAGAAGCCCGCGCTCGACGCCTATTCGCGGGCGGTGCGGGACGTGACGGAGGCGCTCGAGCCGGCCGTGATCTCCCTAGGCCTCCAGGACGGCCGAGGCGGAGGGAGCGGCGTGGTACTCGGCACGGACGGGACCACCGCCACCGCAGTCACCAACAGCCACGTCGTGCGCGGCCTGGGCAGCGCCGGCGGACGACGGGGCGGCGGCGAATTGCGCGTCACGTTCTCGGACGGAACCTCGGTCCCCGCCGAGGTGCTCGGCGACGACCCGCCGAGCGACCTCGGGGTGGTCCGGTTTACGCCGGAGGAGGAACCGGTGGTCGCGGCACTCGGGGAGGCGGAGAACCTGGTCGTCGGGCAGCTCGTCGTCGCCATCGGGAGCCCTCTGGGTTTCCAGAGCACGGTGACGGCGGGTGTGGTCAGCGCGCTCGGGCGCTCCATCCGGGGCCAGGAGGGGCGCCCGATCGAGAACGTCATCCAGACCGACGCCGCCATCAACCCGGGCAACTCCGGTGGGCCTTTGGCCGAGGCCTCGGGCAGGGTCGTCGGCATCAACACCGCCATAATCGGCGGCGCCCAGGGCATAGGCTTCGCCGTGCCGGTCTCGGGCGCCTTCAGGCGCGTCGTCTTCTCCCTCGTGACCGAGGGTCGCGTAAGGCGTGCCCGCCTCGGCGTCGTCGTCGCCACCCAGCCGGCGCGCGGCGGCGTCGGGGGAGGGGCGGGCGTCCGCGAGGTTCCCCCAAACGGCCCAGCCCGGAGGGCTGGTGTCCGGCCCGGGGACGTGATCGTGGGCCTCGGCGGAGAGCCCGTCCGCTCCAACAGCGACCTCCTCGCCCTGCTGGACGAATCCGCCATAGACCGCGACATGGAACTGAAGGTCCTCAGAAAAGGCAAAGAGCTCGCCCTGAACGTCCGCCCGCGCGAACAAGAATAGAGT
>JALZNL010000233.1 GCA_030857715.1 Actinomycetota bacterium
GGGCGACGGCCTGGGGGAACGCGTCCTGGCGGCGACGGACGGGCGTGGAGTGGACGTCGCGGTGGAGGCGAGCGGGTCCGGCGCGGCGCTGGCCGAGGCCGTGGGGTGCGTGGCGGTCGAAGGAACAGTCGTCGCGGCGTCCTGGTACGGGACGAAGCCCGTCTGGCTCCCGCTGGGTGGTCACTTCCACCGGGGAAGGGTGAAGATAAGGTCGTCGCAGGTCGGGAGGATGGCGCCGGAGCTCTCGGCGCGGTGGGACGGTAAGAGGAGAAGGGGGACCGTGATCTCGCTCCTCCAGGACCCGCGACTCCCGCTCGACTCTCTGGTCTCCCACCGGATACCGTTCGGGGAGGCGCCGGAGGCGTACCGGATGCTCGACAAGGAACCCGGCGACGCCGTGCAGGTCGTCTTCGATTACGGGGAGGGTTGATGTACGAGGTATACGTGGCGGCCGGGTTCGAGGCGGCGCACCGGCTCAAAGGAGACTTCGGGCCGGCGTCCCGGACCCACGGCCACACCTACAGGCTGGAGGCGATAGTGCGCGGCGAGAGCCTGGCCGAAGACGGGACCTTGCTGGACATAGGCGGGCTGCGCGAGACGGTGGACGGGGTCGCCGCCTCCCTTGACTACAGGGACCTCGACGAGGTCCCTGGCCTTGCGGGAAAGAACACCACCGCCGAGGTCGTGGCGGGGTTCGGCTGGGACGGCATCGCTCCCTCCCTCCGCGGTCGCGGCCTCGACTCCCTCACGGTGCGGGTCTGGGAGTCGCCGCAGGTCTACGCCGCCCGCGAGGGAGCCCTCGACTGACCTTGCGCGTCGCCTTCGTCACGGTCGGGGACACGGGCCGTCTCACCGGCGGTTACCTGTACAACGGGCGTCTCCTGGATGGGCTGGAGGAGAACGGCGTGGATGTGGAGGAGGTGGTGCCCTGCGGCGCGGACCCGACGGGGCAGGCCGAGGCAGCGCCGGGTTTCGGCGCGGCCCTCGATCCGGCCCGCTTCGACGTCGTGGTCGTGGACGCGCTCGCCCGCATCGTCGTCGCCCCCTATCTGGACGACTGGAGGTCCGTCCGCCCCGTCGTAGCGCTGGTCCACGAGCTCCCCGGCGTCGCCGACCTCTCCGCCGCCGGCCGGGAGCGCCCGTTCGAGATGCCCCTTCTCCGGTCGGACCGGCTCGTCGTCGTGAGCGGGCACGGAAGGGAGGTCTTGCTGGGCAAGGGTGTTCCGGCCGGCCGGGTGGCCGTGGTCCCGCCCGGTTTCGACGGGCTGGAGCCATGCCCGGAAGAGCCTCACGATGGAGGAGCCTCGCGCGTTTTGTGCGTGGCGCAGTGGATCCCGCGCAAAGGCGTCCTCGACCTCGTTCGGGCCTGGAAGACGGAAGACAGGTCCGGGGCCGTCCTTGATCTTGTCGGCGAGACTGACGCCGATGCGGGCTACGCGGCGAAGGTCCGGGAGGCCGCGTCCGAAGATCCATCCATCCTCGTTCGTGGCCCGGTCGACGACGCCACCCTGGCCGGCCTCTACGCCTCCGCCGACGTCTTCGCGCTCCCCTCGCGCTACGAGGGCTACGGCATCGTCTACGCCGAGGCCCTCTCTTTCGGGCTGCCCGTCGTCGCCTGCGCCGTCGGGCCGGTCCCTGAGGTCGTCGGCGGGGAGGCCGCCCTGCTCGTCCTGCCGGGGGACACGGACGCGCTCTCCGGGGCGCTGGGCCGGCTCCTCTCGGACGCCGGCCTCAGGGAGAAGATGTCCGCCGCCGCGCTGCGACGGGCCGCCGGCCTTCCGCTCTGGAGGGAGACGGTAGAGGGGTTCCTGGGCGTGTTGCGGGATGTCGTCGAGGAGCGGGGGAGATGAGCGGGCCGGACCCGGACGGGCCGCGCGCCCAGAACCGCCGCTCGTGGAACGCGGTCGTGGGGGCCCACGACAGCCACCGCGGAGATCTGGCCGGTTTTCTCAAAGCTGGAGGCTCCACGCTCTTCCCTGAAGAATCACGGCTGCTCGGCGATCCGTCAGGCAAGACCGTGGCGCACCTGCAATGCAACTCCGGGGGCGACACGTTGAGCCTCGCCGGCCTCGGGGCCGACGTGACCGGCGTTGACCTCAGCGACGAGGCGGTGCTTTCGGCGCGGTATCTCTCCGAGGAGAGCGGTCTTCCGGCCCGCTTCGTCCGCGCCGACGTGTACGACTGGCTTGCGGAGACCGCGAAGGGAGAGGAGCGCTTCGACGTCGTCTTCGCCTCCTACGGCGTCGTGTGCTGGCTGCCGGATCTCACATCCTGGGCCGGCGGGATAGAGGGCGTACTGGCGCCCGGAGGACGCTTCGTGCTCGTGGACTTCCACCCGGCCGCCGAAGTGTTCGACGAAGGCTGGAACCTCGCGCGCGACTACCCTTCCGGCGGGGAGCAGTTCCTCCTCGAACGGGGCGTCGGTGATTACGTGGCCGGGTCCGGCGGTGGCCTCACGCCCGCGGGCTTCGCGGAGGGCGTCGGAGGGTTCGAGAACCCCGAACCGTGCCACCTGTTCCGGTGGGGGCTCGGGGAGGTCGTCACGGCGCTGGCCGGGGCGGGGTTAGATATAACGGCCCTGAAAGAGTACCCGTACTCCAACGGCGAGCGCCACTTCTCCCGAATGCGCGAGTTGCCCGGACGTCGGATGGTACCGCCGGAGGACGTGCCCGACGTTCCCCTGATGTACGGCATCCGGGTCGCAAAATCCGTGACGGCAAGATGAGTGTGGTGCCTTCGGTATCCGCTGCTTTACGCTTCGAATAAGGTTTCGCTAACCAGGAACTTGTATTCTTACGGCACGCGTCATTCTTGCTTTGATGCGGGCGATTACTTCCTCTTCGAGTACCTCGGGATTTTGTCCTGAGCTCAACATTCTTTCTACTCCCAGCACGTCCGTACTCTTTTCGTCAGCTAGAACGACTTGTAGTTGAGACTCCAATAAGACCGTGTCATAAATATGAAAGCGAACAGAATCCGCGTTACTGGCAGCGCGAAGTCGGTCCGTTTGGAACTCTCTCGCGATGTAGTCGAAGAACTTGTTTTGCACAACTAGGACCAATTTCTTACCCAATGTGAATCTCCCCGGGTCTGCTGGAGGCTCCGACCTCTGAGAGGATGGAGCTATGACAAGAACACGCAAGTACCCAGAGCAGATCCGAAAGGAGGCCGTCCGGCTGGTGCGTGCACACCGAGACGAGTACGACTCGGAGTGGGCAGCGATCACGTCGGTTGCCGGCAAGTTCGGGGCGATCCCGCAGACGGTCCACGGTTGGCTCCGACGTGCCGATGTTGATGACGACGTCGTAGGCGGCCTCTCCAGTGATGAACGCCAACGGATCAAGGATCTCCAACGCGAGAACCGTGAGCTGCGGCGGGCCAACGAGATCCTCAAAGCCGCCTCGGTTTTCTTCGCGGCGGAGCTCGACCCGCGACCGAAGTCATGAGCGCCTTCATCAACGAGCACCGTAACCGCACAACGGCTGACGGGCTGAAGTGGGGAGTCGAGCCGATCTGCGCCGTGTTGCCGATCGCCCCATCCACCTACTACGCTGCCAAGACCCGGACGCCCTCACGCCGCGATGTCCGCGACGCTTGGCTGACCGGCGAGATCCGCCGGGTCCACGCGGCCAACTATGGCGTCTATGGCGCACCGAAGGTGTGGCGCCAGCTCAACCGAGAAGGCATCAGCGTGGCCCGCTGCAGCGTGGAACGGCTCATGCGCCAGGAGGAAGGACTGCGTCGTGGGGTCGTGCGTGGCTACAAGAGCATCACCACACCCGCCGTGAAGGGTCCTGACAGCCGGCCGGATCTGGTAGATAGGGACTTCAGCGCAACCCGTCCGAACCAGTTGTGGGTGGCCGACCTTACCTACGTGCGAACCATGTCGGGGTTCGTCTATGTGGCGCTTCTCATCGACATGTTCAGCCGCACGATCGTGGGCTGGCAGGTGTCGCGCAGTCTGCACGCCGACCTGGCGTTAGACGCCTTTGAGCAGGCCATCTGGCGACGCGACGAGCGGCTTGAGGGTCTGGTGCATCACTCTGATCGTGGCAGCCAGTACACCGCGATCCGCTACGCCGAGCGGCTCGGCGAAGTCGGCGGTGTCGCCTCGGTCGGCACTACGGGTGATTCCTACGACAACGCCCTGGCTGAAACGACGATCGGATTGCTCAAGGCCGAACTGTTGGACCTCCGCAAGCCCTGGCGTGGACTGGAGGGCGTGGAGTTCGCCCTGCTCGGCTACATCGACTGGTTCAACACCCGCCGCATCCACCATCAGATCGGCAGCGTCCCACCAGCAGAGTTCGAAGCAACCTACTACAACGAATACAATGAACGCCGCCAACTACAACTGGACGGAGTCCATTAACCGAGCCTCCGATAAACCCGGGGAGGTTCACCCCATCTCCCAAGCCGCGATCCGCCGAAAATCCCTCATACGGCTTTACTCGGCCATCCACGCGATCAACTAAAGCCTCGTCCCGCACCAAAAGCTGAAAGGCGCGAAGCGCCGTGCTGAAAGCGGCCGACAGGCCGCGTGCTGAAAGCGCAGGCGAAGCCGGAGCGGGCTGACAAGCGGAGCCCGGAGGGCGAAGCGTGCGCGACGACCGAAGGAAGGAGCAACAAAAGAGGGCCGGGAAAACCCGACCCTCTCTCAGCCTCGTGAAGGGGGATGGACAGCCCCTGGACGCCTCGTTGCGAGGTCCTGGGACCTTACTGTGCATTCCCGTTCATAAGCTTGAGGTGGCGCGTCCTACATCATGCCGCGGAGTTCCGCCACCATGTCCAGACCCTGCTGCTTGCACAGGTCCTTGGGACGCATGATCGCCTGCTCGTCGAGCAGGTTGCGGGTCCTGGCCTCCTTCTCGAGGTGACGCT
>JALZNL010000234.1 GCA_030857715.1 Actinomycetota bacterium
TGCGCGACGCGGGAGACTCGGTGTTTACGGGCCTTGGGGTGGTGCTGGCGCTCTCCTCGGTGGCGGCGCTCGTGGCGACGATGGGCATAAACGCCTACGGCGCGATGCTCACGACCGTTACCGCCATAGACGCCGTAAAGAAGGTGGAGCCGACGCGGAGGCTCCGGGTGGTGACCATCCTGGCGCTCGCCGTTCTGTGGGTCGTGATCTCCTTGAGCATCTCCGCGGGTGCCGTGGACGTGCTCTTCGCGGCGCTCATCATGATGCTGTACCTGCTCTCCCCCTGGACGGCGGTCAACCTTATAGACTACTTTTTCGTCCGTCACGGCCGGTACGCCATCACCGAGCTCTTCGTCGCCGGCGGCCTCTACGGGACGTGGGCGTGGCGCGGTATCACGGCCTTCCTCGTCGGCCTCGCCGCCAGCGTCCCTTTCTGGGTCCTCCCCGGCATCTGGACCGCGCCGCTCGGCAACGCCATCCAGGGCATCGACATAGCCTGGCTCGTCGGCCTCCTGGTCTCGGGTGCTACCTACTACCTCCTCAGCCGCTCCCTCGACGTGGACGCCGAGGAGAGCGAGGTCCGCGCCAGCGAACAGGAACTCGAGGGCGACCCGACCGGAGCCCCCTCCGTTTGACGGGAGGAAGCCGGGTAGTCCGGGCTAAGGTCTTCAACGCCCCCGGCGAGGCCCTCGTCGACGAGGAATTGCGTCTAGCCGAAGTACGGGACGACCTAGTGCGGGTGAGGCTGTGCGCCAGCGGTGTCTGCGGCTCGGACCTCCACGTCGCGGATGGGGACTGGACGGCGGAAGGACCGCTCGTCCTCGGCCACGAAGGGGCCGGAATCGTGGAAGAGGTGGGGCCGGACGTGAAGGACGTCCGGCCCGGTGATCGGGTCGTGCTCTCGTGGTTTGCACCCTGCCGACGGTGCCGGAACTGCGCCCGGGGCCGGGCCTGGCTCTGCCAGAACACGAGGTCCCTCGAAAATACTCTCCCGGACGGCACGACGAGCTTCGCGTCTTCCGACGGGGAGCCCGTGCCGGCCTTTCTGGGCCTCGGCACCTTCGCGGAGGCGACGGTGGTCCCGGAGTCGGCGGCCGTGCCCGTTGGCGACGATGTCCCGTTTTCCGTGGCGGCCCTGATCGGGTGCGCCGTCACGACCGGCGTGGGGGCCGTGGTCAACACGGCGCAGGTCCGGCCCGGCGATTCGGCCGTCGTGATCGGGTGCGGGGGCGTGGGGCAGGCCATCCTCCTCGGCCTCGGGCTCGTCGGCGCGGACCCGATAGTCGCGGTGGACCTCTCGGACGACCGCCTCGCGCTCGCCCGCGAACTCGGCGCCACGCACGCGCTCCGCGGCGACGACCCCGACCTCGGGGACCACGTCCGCTCCATCACCGGCGAAGGCGCGGACCACGCCTTCGAGGCCATCGGGCTGGCGGTGACGATAGAGATGTTGCCGGCGCTCGTCTGCCGCGGCGGGCAGGCCGTGATCGTGGGCATGCCAGCCGAGGACGTGACCGTCCCACTGGACCCGTTCGACCTGGCCGACTCGGGTAAGCGCGTCCTCGGCTGCAACTACGGCAGCAGCGTGCCCTCGGTGGACTTCCCGAAGCTCGCTCGCCTCTACGCCTCCGGCCGCCTCCCGCTAGACCGCCTCGTCGGAAAGACCACCACGCTCGACACCGTGGACGGGGCGCTCGACGACCTCCGCCGGGCTGTCGGACTACGTACCATTATCCGGTACGGGGATGGTTCGTGAAGAGGTTGAACGTGGTCCTGGCGCAACTCAACCCAAAGCTGCGCGACGTGGAGGGGAACATCGAGAAGGCGAAGGGCATCCTGGACCGGCACGCCGGGACGGACCTGTTCGTCTTCCCCGAGCTCTTCCTTGGCGGCTACACGACGAACGGGGTCAACGAACTCGCGCTGGACCTCGACGGGCCGGAGGTGGGGGAGATGGCGCGGCTGGCGCGGGAGTGCGATGCGGCCGTGATCTTCGGCCTGCACGAGCGCGTCCCCGGCGGGGTCGCCAACTCGGCCGCCTGCGTGGACCGGCGCGGGAACCTGACCGGCTCCTACCGCAAGGCCCACCTCTTCGGAGACGAGCGGGGGACGTTTATCGCGGGGGACGAGCTCTTGATCGTACGGCTCGACGGGATCAAGGCGGGGCTCATGATCTGCTTCGACGTCGAGTTCCCCGAAGTGTCCCGCTCCCTCGCGCTGGCGGGCGCCGACCTGCTCGTCACGGTCTCCGCCAACATGGACCCCTTCGGCCGCGACCACGACGTCTTCGCGACAGCCCGCGCTCTAGAGAACGGGTTGACCCATCTCTACGTCAACCAGGTCGGCGAGGGGGAGGCTTTCCGCTTTGCCGGCGGCACGATGGCGGTCTCGGCCGACGGGGACCGCCTGGCGGAAGCCGGTGCCTCAGAGGGCGTGATCGAGGTCGTCCTCGACCCCTCCGCCAGGAACGCCGACCGTCCAGAAGAGCTCAGGCCCCAGTATCTGGAAGAGATGCGTGGCACCTTGCCGGTAAGGGTTGCCGGTCGGCCGGGGAGAGAGAGCCCAACCCGCTAACCCGTCAGTCAGGGTCGGGTTCTGAAGTACCGGGGCTTGTCAGATCTCCTGCGCGTTTCTCATCCACTCGACCCGGTCCACCCACGCCTCCTGTGAGAGATCCGAGATAGTGGCCTGTATGCCGGAGATCATGGCCCCGAAATCGTTGAGTTTGATGGAGCGCGGGATCAGGACAAGTCCGGCGTGACTCTTTTCCGGCGGACGCTGACGCAGGATCCGCAAGAAGTCCTTGACGTTGTGGGTCACGAGGATGCGTCCCTCATCGGCCGCGAACTCCAGGAGTAGTTCGTCTGGGATGCCCTCCATCGTCTCCGTCGCCGCCACGTCGTGCCCCAATTCCTCCAGAGCTCTACCCACCTTCGAACCCGAGACGTGGGCGTCGAGCATCAGCCTCACCCGGCGGTGTGTTCACCACGCGGCGGAACCAGGCTAGGGTACAGTCGTTGCCACTCCTCGACCGTCCGGTCGTTGTCCCGGATGTGCCGGGCGACCTCTTCCGGATGCTCCCGATGGTAGGCCAGAGCGGTGGAAAGCTGCCGTTGTGTTACGGGATGCGCCCCCAGCACGGACCCCTCGTCTTCCCCGTGATCCCTGTAGAGCTCGACGATCTCCCACACTTCGAGCCCCGTCCCGATTACGTAAGCCCTCCGGTCTTGTTCCGGGCCCGCGAGCCCTATGCCGGGAAACCGGCGCATCTTCAAACCTTCGTCGGCCAGGGTTTCCAGCATGGCCGTCTTCGGACGCCGCACCATCGCGGCTTCCTCCTCCAACCGCCGCTCCACCTCCGGCTTCAACCGCACCGTGAACGGCCGCCCCTTCGTCGCCACTTCCTTACCTCCCTCTATAAACTACGCAGTATTTTATCGTAGTCCTATGTGTTCGATCACGAGACCAACCCCGAGATCGCCCATCGACTGCATCTGAGCCAGAAGACCGTCCGCAACCACGTTTCGAACATCTTCACCAAGCTCCGGGTGGCAGACCGCGCCCAGGCCATCATCCAGGCCCGTGGGGCCGGGCTTGGCCAGGGAGGACCGTAACCCGAAAGCACGATCCGCCGGCCTTACACGGCCCCGATCCTCGACCGCTCCGACGAGGGTCATGCTCCGATGTCCCAAAGTTTGTCCCGACCCTAAAGGGACACGGATCGGTACTCCGGGCTCATGACGGCGGGACGCCACGCCTCCTAGAGTGTCTCGTAGAGGCGAGCAGATCGCCCCCGAAAAAGGAGGAAGAGATGTTGAGGATAACGGACGCGGACAACTTCCGCCGGACGCTGTCGGGCTTGTGCCTGATCGCCGCGCCGCTGGTCTTGCTTTGCGCCATGGTCGTTCATGGGGGCGGAGGAGACTCCGGTCTCGTGGATGCGATGGTCGAGAGCCCCGGTCGCGTGCAGGCCGCGAACCTCCTGATAATGTTTTCCTCGGTGCTCTTCGTGCCGGCTCTTGTCGGGCTTCTTCGGCTCGTTCGTGGTCGGGGGGTGGTCCTCGGACATATAGGAGTCGCCCTCGCCCTGATCGGGGTCGTCGCCCATGCGGTCTGGGCGGGCTTCCAGATCGTCCTTCTCGGGTTGGTGCAGGGCGGGGCCGTAGACCGCGCGCGGATGGCGGACCTGGTCTCGGGCGGTCCGCCCAATGCGGGCTTCGTCATCGTGATGCTTACGTTCATGATCGGTTTCTTTCTCGGGCTGCTCTTCGTGGCGGGGGGTCTGTGGCGCTCGGGAGCGGTACCGGGATGGGCGGCCGTCTGCATCTTCCTCGTCCCCTTCTCGGACTTCGTTCCGGGGGGCGCGATCGTCTCCATCCTGGGCCCTGTCCTTGCCCTCGTCGGGTTCGGCACCGCGGGCCTGAAGCTACTGTCAATGCCGGACGCGGAGTGGAGCCGGGGGCGAACTCCTTCCGCCGGAGAAGTAGGGATGGGACCCCAACCGCGAGTGCAGTAGTCTCAATCGTCCACCCCCGGCAGCTTGCCGGGGGCCTTTTTATCGGGTTGCGGCTTTGGAGGTGCGTCGTGCCCTGGAGGATGGCATTATTCGACCCGTCGCGGAGAGTTCGGGACAGGAGGCTGACGCGGCCGTGAACCTGGAGCCTGCCAGACCGATTCTCGCCGGTAAGACCACCGTATCGCCCCCTGGCAGGCTTCATGGTCGCCGGCTCCTCCTGTCTCGCGTGGGATGTGTGATGGCGGCCGTCTTGCTCGTCGGGTTGTTCGCGGTCGCCGTCCCCGCGCGCTACGAACAGATGATCGCCCTATCCAACCTGCCGTCCGGCATCGACCCGGACGCCCTGCGGGCCAACCTGAAGGACT
>JALZNL010000235.1 GCA_030857715.1 Actinomycetota bacterium
GGTATCTGGACTGATGAAGGCTCTCGAGCTGGACAACAGGACGACGGAGTTGGTCGTGTGCGTCAACAACGACGGGTACGAGATCGACCTCGAGCGCCTCGGAATTTACGAAGTGGTGCCTGACAATAGTCTGGAGCCTGACGACATCCGCGTTGTAGACGAAACGGGTGAGGACTACATTTACCCTGCCAGCCTTTTCGTATCCGCCCAAGACATCGAGCGCGGTCGCTTTGTGGCGTAGCAGAAGCCTACCGTGACGGAACCAACTCCCGAACGTGTGCGCGCGGAGATGGAGAAGTTCGGGTTTACTGAGCAAGAAGCTCGCGCTTTCATTTACCTCGCCGAGGCACGAGATCTGTTCGCGGAGTTGACAGAAGAAGCGGATTCTACGGCTAGTTTGCAGAATATTGTCTGGAGGGATACGCACACGTTCGAGCACTTTCGTGCTTTGTTCAGGTCTCTAGGGATGCGTGTACTGCAAAGAAAGTACCCTGAAGGATGGGGGAACACCTCCAACGACGAAGACGAAGAGTAATAAGAGTATCGGAGATCACCTTGCCGCACGTCTACGTTACAGGCCACAAAAACCCGGACACCGACACGATAGCCTCGGCCATCGGGTACGCGGAGTTCAAGAACCTCGTCGATCCAGAGAACGACTACGCGCCCGCCCGGCTGGGCGACGTCAACCCGCAGACGGCGTGGGCCCTCGAAAAGAGCGGGGCGGAGTCTCCGAAGAGGATCCGGCACATAATGCTCAGGGTCAAGGACGTGATGGCGCGGGACGTGGCGGTCGCCCACAAGAACGACCCGCTTCGCAACGTGGGCCTTACGATGGCCCAGCGGAACATAAGCCAGCTCCCCGTCGTGGACGACGACGGCTCGCTCGTCGGGATCATCACCGAGCGGAACCTGGCGCGCATGTACGTCCGGGAGTCGCGGGGGGCCTCCTCTTTCAAGGACAGCCCGGTGAGCGTCGGGGCGATGGTCGAGGTGCTCGAAGGGGAGCTGCTCGTCGGGGAGAACCGCGAGAGCTCGGGGCAGCTGTGGGTGATCTCGATGGGCGTTGACTCGATGGGCAAGTCTATGAAACAGGGGGACGTCGTCGTCGTGGGCGACCGACCGGAGGCCCAGAGGCGGGCCATAGAGCTCGGGGCCGGGGTGCTCGTCGTCTCGAACGGGGTCAGGCCAGAAGCGGAGGTGCTCCAGATGGCTGAGGAGCGCGGGACGACCGTGGTACTCTCACCGCTCGACTCATACGTGACCAGCCGCCTCATACAGCTCTCCGTCCCGTGCTGGGAGGTAATGAGCGAGAACCCGCTGACCGTCCACCCCGACGACCTCATAACGGACATAACAGAACAGGTGATGGAGGTCCACTACCGCGCCGCCATAGCGGTGGACGGGGATATGGTGCCGAACGGCGTCGTCACCAGGACGAACCTCTTGAACCCGAAGCCCCGGCGGGTGCTTCTGGTCGACCACGCCGAGGTGGGGCAGAGCGTCAAGGGCGTGGAGAGGGCCGAGGTCGTGGAGATCCTGGACCACCATCACGTCGGCGACATCGAGACGGCCTCCCCGATACCGGCCACTTTCGACCCCGTGGGCTCGACGGCGACCCTGATCGTCGAGCGCTTCAAGACCGCGGGCCTGCGCCCGGAGGAGTCCACGGCGAAGATGCTGCTGGCGGCGGTCCTCTCTGACTCCGTGATCCTGAACTCCCCGACCACAACCGACCGCGACCGCGAGGTCGTGAAGATGCTCGAAGAGTTCCTCGACCTCGACGCCGAAGCGTTCGGACGGGAGATGTTCGAGGCCTCCTCGGACGTCTCGGACCTCTCCGGTGAGGAGATCGTGAACCGTGACGCCAAGGAGTACGGGACGAGCTCGGGCGACAGGGTGAGCGTCTCCCAGATAGAGACCGTCGGCCCGGGCCTGCTCGAGCGCAAGGACGAACTCGTCGCGGCACTCGAAGACCTCCGCGACAAGAACGATTACGTCTTCTGCGCGCTCATGGTCACGGACATCACCCAGGGCGGCACCCAGCTCCTGTGCGTCGGAGACTGCTCCTCCGTGCACCTGGCCTTCGAATCCCAGCCCCAGAACGGCGTCATAGACCTCCCCGACGTGATGAGCCGCAAAAAGCAGGTCGCGCCCGCGCTCCTGGCGATTCTTTAGGCTCCAGGTTTTAAGGTACAAGGCCTTGGGTCTGGCCTGGCGAGATGCCGGTACTCTGGCATCGATGGGGGCGAGGCCGTGGCCGGGCCGACGCGTCGGCACCGCCCGTCCCGCGCCCGAAAGAATCGTCCCAGAACTCAAAACCTCGAACCTGGAGCCTTAAAACCTAAAGCCTTCCCGTCAAGATACTCTAAGATGGGACGACGTTACGAAGACCATCTGGAGGTACGAATGATATCCGAGGAGCAGGTGCGGCACGTGGCGGGCCTGGCGCGGCTGGGTTTGACAGAGGACGAGATGAGGGAGATGGGGGGGCAGCTCGACGCGATCCTTGACAGCATCGAGAAGATCCGGGAACTCGACCTCTCCGACACCCCGCCGACGGCGAACCCCCTGAACCTCTCGAACGTCCTCCGGTCCGACGAACCCCGTCCCGAGCTCCCCAGCGAGGAGGCCCTCTCCCCGGCCCCGGACGCCGTGGACGGCCTCTTCGCCGTCCCGAGGATCGACTGATGGACGATCTCCTGAACCTCACCGCCCACGGGCTGTCGGAGAGGATAGAGGCCGGCGAAGTCTCCGTCCGCGAGGCTGCCGAAGTGGCCAACGCCCGCGTCGAAGAGGTGGACGGCGACCTCAACTCCTTCGTGACGACGACGCCGGAGCTGGCGCTGGAGCGGGCAGGACGGGTGGACGAGCGGTTGCGGGACGGCGGCGTAAGGCCGTGGGAGGTCGTGCCCATCGCCGTGAAGGACGTGCTCTCGACGCGCGGGGTCAGGACGACGTGCGGGTCGAAGATCCTGGAAGACTTCACGCCCCTCTACGACGCCTCGGCTCTCGCGAACTTCGGTGAGGCCCCGGTGATGGTCGGCAAGTCCAACATGGACGAGTTCGCGATGGGCTCTTCGACGGAGAACTCCGCCTACGGCCCGACGAAGAACCCGTGGGACACGAACAGGGTGCCGGGCGGCTCCTCGGGCGGGTCGGCGGCGGCGGTGGCGGCGGGCGAGGGCTGGTGGGCGCTCGGGACCGACACGGGCGGCTCGGTGCGCCAGCCGGCGGCGCTCTGCGGCATCGTCGGGTTGAAACCCACCTACGGGCGGGTCTCGCGCTACGGCTTGATCTCCTTCGGATCCTCCCTCGACTGCATAGGCCCCATGACCCGCGACGTCCGCGACTCAGCCCTCCTCCTCCAGGCCATAGCCGGCCACGACCCGCGCGACTCCACGAGCGCCAACGTCGAGGTACCGGACTACCTGGCGGGCCTCGAAGAGGGCGTCGAAGGGTTGCGGGTCGGCGTCGTCACGGAGCTCATGGACGAGCGCATAGACGCCGGGGTGCGCGAGGTAACCAGCCGGGTCGCGGCGGGGCTCGAAGCGGCCGGGGCCGAGGTGGGGGAGGTCAACCTGCCGCACGCCTACTACGCGCTTGAGGCCTACTACATCATCGCGCCGGCGGAGGTCTCCTCGAACCTCGCCCGTTTCGACGGGGTCCGGTACGGCCTTCGGGTGCAGGCGGACGGGGTACACGAGATGTATCGGAAGACCAGGGAGGCTGGTTTCGGGGCGGAGGCGAAGCGCCGGATCATGCTCGGCACCTACGCCCTCTCCTCCGGCTACTACGACGCCTACTACGCCCAGGCCCAGAAGGTCCGCACAAAGATAATAGAGGACTTCCGCGAGGCCTACGCGCGCTACGACGTCCTCGTCTCGCCGACCTCGCCGTCTGTGGCGTTCGAGATCGGGGCCAAAGCGGACGACCCGCTCGCGATGTACCTCCAGGACATCTGCGCCGTCCCGGCATCGTTGGCCGGCGTCCCCGCCATAAGCGTCCCCGGCGGCCTCTCCGAAGGCCTCCCCGTCGGCGTGCAGCTCATGGGCGACCACTTCACCGAGCCGATGCTGCTCTGCGCCGCCCGCGCCGCGGAGAAGTCCGCGGGCTTCGATTTCACGCCCAGGCCGTAGCCGGGACTCGGGAGGCGCGCGTGGCTGCGCTATACTCCTTACATGGTCGAGCGCGCCGCCACACAGGGCCCTTTGAGCGTAGAGAATTATCTGGAGATGGAGAAGACGGCGACCGTCCGTCACGAGTACGTGGCCGGAGAGGTCTACGCGATGACCGGGGCAAGCCGGCGGCACAACAGGATCGCTGGCAACGTGTACAGACGGCTGGCCGACGCGGCGGCGGGAGGCCCGTGTCGGGTCTATATGGAGACCGTCAAACTCCGGATCGAAGACGTCTTCTATTACCCGGACGTTATGGTCGCCTGCGGTCCCGAGCCGGACGACCCCTACTACGAAGACGATCCGTGCCTGGTCGTCGAGGTCGTCTCCCCGAGCACGGAAACCACGGATCGACGCGAGAAACTCGCCGCCTACAAACGTATCCCGGGCCTCAAGGCTTACCTCATCGTAGACCAGGAGCGGATGCAGGTCGAACGGCATTTCCGGGACGAGGAGGGCGTGTGGTGCCGGGCGGATCTGGTAGATGAGGGGCGTTTCTCGGTCCCGTGCCCGGAGACCTCGATCTCCCTGGCGGAGATCTACGAGGGGCTGTAGAACCGGGTTTATAGCCCCGTCTGGGGCCCCGGCCCCGGTGCTAGAATGGTCCCGAGCAGGCGACGCGCGGGCGGAGGACTACCACTTTGCAGACACAGGAGAGACGTACATACCAGGCGGTCATAGGGTTGG
>JALZNL010000236.1 GCA_030857715.1 Actinomycetota bacterium
CATCCTCGACGATCCGCGGGTGGTGGTCGTGGGCGGCGAGCCCGTCTACTCAGAAGGCGCGCCCGTCGGCTACGTCACCAGCGCGGCCTACGGGTACTCGATCGGGCAGAGCATCGCCTACGCCTGGCTGCCGCCGGGGCTCTCGGAGGAAGGCCAGAAGGTCGAGATCGCGTACTTCGGCAAACGCCACGGCGCGACGGTTGCTGAGGAGCCGCTCTTCGACCCGGCTATGAAGCGGATGTGCGGTTGAGAGAGAAGCGTTGGTATCGGGACCCGTCATTCCGAAATACGAGGGAGGAACAGATGCGACGAAGTAGCTGAGATCCTAGTCAGGTCAAGCGTACGGGCGGCCTCCGACCGGAGGGCCGCGGAGAAACAGAAAAGGAGATGCTCGCGATGGCGGTAAACGATAACCCGGGTATCCTGCAGTACACGAGGATATTCAAGTCCCCGTACTTCTACGGCTCGCGCCGGCACGGGGTCCAGAAGTACAGCGTCTACAACCACCACTACCACCCGCGGTACTACCGCGATCCGGTCGAGGAGTACTGGCAGCTCCTCGAAGGCGTCACGATGTGGGACGTGGGCGGGGCCGAGCGGCAGGTCGAGATCACCGGCCCCGACGCCTTCGAGTTCACGAACATGCTCACCCCGCGCGACCTGAACAAGTGCGCCGTCGAGCAGTGCAAGTACGCCTTTATCACGAACGCCGAGGGCGGCATCATCAACGACCCGGTCCTACTTCGCCTCGCCGAGAACCATTTCTGGCTCTCGCTGGCCGACAGCGACACGCTGCTCTGGGCCCAGGGCCTCGCCTACAACTCGGGGATGGACGTGGAGATCCGCGAGCCCGACGTGGGCCCGATGCAGGTCCAGGGCCCCAAGTCCAAGGAGGTCATGACCGACCTCTTTGGCGAGGGCATCCTCGACGTGCCCTACTATTACATGGAGCACCACGAGCTCGACGGGATGGAGCTCGTCATCTCCCGCACCGGCTACTCAGGAGAGTTGGGGTACGAGCTCTACCTGAAGAACGCCAGCCGCGACGGGCTCAAGCTCTGGGACCGCGTGTTGCAGGCCGGCGAGCCGCACGGCATCTCCCCGATCGGGCCCTGCCACATCCGCAGGATCGAAGGCGGCATCCTGGCCCTCGGTTGCGACATGTGGTACGACACCAACCCCTACGAGGTCGGCTACGGCTACAAGTGGATGGTCGAGCTCGAGCAGGAGCAGGACTTTATCGGCAAGGAGGCCCTGAGGAAGGTCAGCCAGGAGGGCATCAGCCGCAAGCTGGTCGGCGTCGAGATCGGGGGCGGGAACCTCGGCTCCTACAACGACGGCTCCATGATCGACTACTTCCCCGTCCTCAACGCCGGCGAGAGGATAGGCAAGGTCACCTCCGCCTGCTACTCCCCGCGCCTGGAGAAGAACATCGGGTTCGCCATGGTGCCCGTCGAGTACAGCGAGATCGGCATCGAGCTCACGGTGGAGCGCCCGGATGAGACGGTCTCCGCCGTAGTGGCCGACCGAACCTTCTTCAAACCGGAGCACGCCGAGCAGACGCTGAGCGCCACGAGCTCCAGTAAGGGCGCATAGCCGAGAAGCAGTAGCGGGGGCCGCCGGGCCGATTTGGCGCGGCGGCCCGTTGACCCCGAAGCGAGAAGAAGAGGACCGTGTGATGCAGGATAGGAGGAGCGCGCTGATCGAGGCGTTGCGGAGGCCGAGGTACGAGGTGATCCCGCTCCCTGGCATCGAGGATCAGGTCCTCGAGCACGTCCCGAAGCACGTCAAGCTCACGGTGACGGCCTCGCCGAAGAAGGGCATCGGGCCCACCCTGGAGTTGGCCGAGCGTCTCTCGGGGGAGGGTTTTGGGGCCGCCCCGCACCTCTCGGCGCGTCTCATCCGGGATAGGGCGCAGCTCGGCGAGATCCTCGCGCGGCTGCGCGAGGCGGATATACGCGACGTCTTCGTGGTGGCGGGTGACGCTCCCGAGCCCGCCGGCGAGTTCGAGGGCTCCGGCGCGCTGCTCGAGGCGATGGACGCGTTCGGGCACGACCTCGAAGAGGTCGGCATCACCGGTTACCCCGAGAGTCATCCGCTGATCAGCGACGAGGTCACCATACAGGCGATGTACCAGAAGGAGCCCCACGCGACCTATATCACCAGCCAGATCTGCTTCGATACCGGGACCATCAACGACTGGGTTCTGCGGGTGCGCCGGCGGGGCGTGGAGCTCCCGATCTACGTCGGGATGCCAGGCGCCGTGGGCATGACGAAGCTCGTTCGGATCTCCTCGAACATAGGCCTCGGCGAGTCTGCGCGCTTCCTACAGAAGTACGGCAACTGGTTCTGGCGAATGTTCATGCCCGGTGGCTACAGCCCCAACGCCCTGGTCGAGGGCGTATCCGCCTCTTTGGGAGATCCGGAACGCAAGGTGCGCGGTTTTCACGTCTACACCTTCAACGAGGTCGGGAAGACCGAGGCGTGGCGGCTCGAAGCGCTGGAACGGGCCGGGGCCACGCTTCACGAGGAGAGACACAAGGAGCCCACCGCATGACGTTACCGACAAAGAAGTTCCCGAACGACCTCGAGATCGCCCGCCGGGCGAAGCTGAGGCCGCTGCCGAAGATCGCCGAGGACATGGGAATAGGTCAGCATCTGCTGGAGCCCTACGGCAGCGACGTGGCGAAGATAAAGCTCGAAGCCATCGAGGAGCTCTCGGATCGGCCGATGGCGAAGTACGTGGTGGTCTCCGCCATCACGCCGACGCCGCTCGGGGAGGGGAAGACCACGACGACGGTAGGCCTGGGGCAGGCGTTCTCCCACCTCGGGAAGAGGGCTACGGTCGCGGTGCGCCAGCCGGCGATGGGCCCGACGTTCGGTATAAAGGGGGGTGCTGCGGGCGGCGGCTACAGCCAGGTCGTGCCGATGGAGATGCTCAACCTCCACCTGACCGGGGACACGCACGCGGTCACGGCCGCCCACAACCTGCTCTCGGCCATGATCGACAACCACGTCCACCAGAACGACGACTTTTTCCACGTCGACCGGCACAGCATCACCTGGCGGCGGGTGCTCGACGTCAACGACCGCGCCCTGCGCAACATAGTCGAAGGTCTCGGGCCACGCGCTGACGGCATCCCGCGCGAGACCGGCTTCGACATCACCGCGGCCTCCGAAGTCATGGCGATCCTCGCCCTCTCCACCTCGCTCAAGGACCTGCGCGGGCGACTGGGCCGCATCGTGATCGGGAGCACCGTAGACGGCGAGCCCATAACCGCCGAGGACCTGAAGGCCGCCGGCGCCATGGCGGTGATGATGCGCGAGGCCATAAAGCCGAACCTGATGCAGACGCTCGAGAACACGCCGGTGCTGGTCCACGCCGGGCCCTTCGGCAACATAGCCACCGGCAACTCCTCCATCGTGGCCGATAGGATCGGGATCCGGGGCGGCGATTACCTGATAACGGAGGCGGGCTTCGGCGCGGACATGGGCGCCGAGCGGTTCTTCAACATCAAGTGCCGCTACTCAGGCCTCAAGGCCGACGCGGCGGTGCTGGTCGCGACCGTGCGCGCCCTCAAGGCGCACTCTGGCAGGTTCAAGATCGTCGCCGGACGTCCGCTGCCGCCGGAGCTCCTTGAGGAGAACCCGGACGACGTGTTCGCCGGGGCGGACAACCTGAGAAAGCAGATCGAAAACATAAGGCTGCACGGCGTCTCGCCCGTGGTGGCGATAAACGCCTTCCCGACCGACCACGACTCCGAGCACGCCGCCATACGCGAGATCGCCGAGGAGATGGGCGCGCGGGTGGCCGTCGCCAACCACTTCTCCGAGGGTGGGGCGGGCGCGATCGAGCTGGCCGAGGCGGTCGCCGAAGCCGCCGAGGAGCCCACCGAGTTCAATTTCCTCTACCCCGTGGAGGCGAGCCTCAGGGAGAAGATAGAGACCATAGCCACGAAGGTCTACGGGGCGGACGGCGTGGCCTACGACATGAAGGCTTCCCAGCAGCTCGACTCCTATGAGAAGAGCGGCTTCGGGAACCTGCCGGTGTGCATGGCCAAGACGCACCTCTCCATCTCCTCGGACCCGACGCTCCTGGGGGCTCCGAAGGGCTGGACGCTCCCGGTGCGGGAGGTGCGCGCCTCGGTGGGCGCCGGGTTCATATACCCGCTGTGCGGAGAGATGAGGACCATGCCGGGCTTGAGCGCCACACCTGCCGCCACGCGCATAGACATAGACGAGAACGGCGAGGTCGTGGGCCTCTCGTGAAGGCGCGGCCAAAAGCCCTCCGAGAACCCGCCGGTGGGCAGCCCTGGTGATCAGGCCGGACGCGGGATCGGATTATCTGGGGCTGCCGCTTGGCGGCTTTCTGGATCTGGTCGCCTCCCGCGAGCCCGCCCCCGGTGGCGGTGCCTCGGCGGCGGTGGTGGTGGCCCTCGCCGCGGCGCTGACGGCCATGGCCGCCCGCTTCTCGACGGAGCACCTCGCCGACGCCGACGGGCTCGCCGGCAGGGCCGAAGGGCTCAGGGGCGAGGTCGTCCTACTCGCGCGGGCCGACGCGGTGGCCTACGGGCGCGTGCTCGATGCAAACCGGGCCCCGCGCGACGTCGGCGAGGAAGAGCGCCGGCAGAGAATTCGGGAGGCGCTGACGGAGGCCGCGGACGTGCCGCTCTCCATCGCCGGGATCGGGGCCGAGGTGGTCGGCATCTCGGCCCGGCTCGCCGAAGAGGGCAACCCGAACCTGCGGGGCGACGCCGTGACCGCCGCCGTCCTGGCCGGGGCGGGGGTGCGCGCCGCGGCGACGCTCGTCGAGATCAACGTCTCGGCGGGAGGGGCCGACGACGGGAGACTGTCCCGCGTGGCGG
>JALZNL010000237.1 GCA_030857715.1 Actinomycetota bacterium
GGCACCGCCACCGCCTCGGCGTCCGGGAGGTGGAGCTTCACGCGCCCGATGACCTCGGCGAACGCCAGGTCCCCGTGGCCGTAATCCGCGACTATGTGGACCAGCATCCCCGCCTCCCGTGACGTCCGCGACCCTCTTTGGACCGGACTCTACCCCGGGGGCCCGAAGAACGCCACCGCGTCATGGTGCCTCCTCGCTAGCCCTTTATGGTTCACCCCACCGAGTAACGCCGCACGGCCTCCTCGTCCCAGCTGATGCCGATCCCGGGCGCGTCGGTGGCCGAGGCGTACCCATCCTTTACGTCTAGGGGTTCCTCCAGGATCGGGTTCGCCCAATCCACGTATTCCAGCCAGTGGTTCGTCGGGGCCACCGCCAAGAGGTGCGCGCTGATCTCCGGGAACAGGTGGCTGGAGAGCGGGAGACCGGCCGCCTCCGCCAGGGCGGCGGCCCTGAGCCACCCCGTAACCCCGCCGATCTTCATGGCGTCCGCCATCGCGTAGTCTGAGGCGCCCGCCTCCACGCTCTTGGCCATGTCGTGCGGCCCCCACCAGTTCTCGCCGATCTGAATAGGGGTCTTCGTCCCGCGCCGCAGGCGCGCGTGGCCGGAGTAGTCGTCGGCGCGGGTGGGCTCCTCTATCCAGTAGAGGCCCTCGCCCTCCAAAGCCTCCGCGCGCCTCTCGGCCTCCGCGACCGAGAGGGACTGGTTGTAGTCCGACATAAGCGTGACGTCCGCGCCGACCGAGGCCCTCACCGCCCGGACAACCTCCACGTCCGTATCTATGGTGGGATAGCCCAGCCTGACCTTGACCGCCCCGAACCCCGGCGCGATCAGCTCCAGGGCCTCTTCGGCCGCGCGCTCGGCGCCGATCACGCCCAGCCCGCAGCTGTTGTAGGTGGGGATCTCGCGCGGCTCGCCGCCCAGCAGCCTCGCCAGGGGCAGTCCGCAAGCCTTCGCCAGCGCGTCCCAGGCGGCCATATCGATGCCGGCCGTCGCCATGGCCGTTAGCCCCTGAGGGCCCAGGAGCCGGAAGCCCTTCTGCAGTTTGCGCTCTATGTTCACCGGCGCCAGGGTGTCGCCCTCGATCAGGGGCGCCAGGTTCGAAAGTAGCTTGGCCACCGGCCCGAGCACCACGGGCGTGGGGCAGAAGACGTAGCTGCTCCCGGTGATCCCTTCCTCGACCAGGAGGTCGACGAGGACCATCGCCGCCGTGCCGACCTCGCCGCCGCCGGTCTTCAAGGGCCGGCCCATCGGCACGTCGACCGCGCGAACGTCCAGACCGCGGACGGTCAGTTGGGGGTTGGGGTTCATTAGTTTCTCCCTTCGGGGCCAAGCTCTTGGAGGTTTCGAGGCGACGGCTCCGCTGCCGGACATCCCGCAACAGTGCGTGACCGGAGTGGCACCCCTGCCGCTCGACCGGTGCCGTCTCCGGTCCGCCCTTTCGCCGTTACGGAGCCGACCGAGTGGCAAAGGCGGATTCGCCCTTTACTGCTCATCCGATGGCGGCGCTCAGGGGACGACCGTCGCCTCGACGGTGCCCAGCCGCTCCGCCGTAACGCGCACGCTATCGTCGGGCCGGACCGGGATCAGGCCTAGCGGCGTCCCCGTCAAGACGAGCTGCCGCGGGCGCAGGACCAGACCGTGCCCCCCAGGTGCCGCCTCAGCCAATCCACCGACCCCACCGAACCGCCGAGTACGCCCGACATGGGCCCTTCATTGACCGTCCTGCCGTTGATCTCGACCCGTAGCACCCCGTCCAAGGGCTCGTCGCCGCGCCACTCGGTGCCGTCCGTGCTCGGGAGCACCACCCCGGCGTGCAGGCCGCTGTTGGCGACGAGCTCCTGCAGTGTCGGGGTCTCGGATCGGAAGACGTAGTTGTGAAGCTCGATGACCGGGAAGACACGCACGATCTCCGCGTCGTCCCCGAGCCGGACGGCAAGCTCGCCCTCAAGGGCGAGGTTGGCGTACGAAGCGTGGGAGAGCGGCGCCCCGGAAGGATGAAGCTCCGTGTCCCACAGAAAGCCGCGGACCGGGCCGTCCATGCCGAACTGCTTTCGGGTGCCCGGGCCGGTAGCGCCCACCTTGTAGCCGGCCACCGATTCTCCCTCCGCGGCGCGCAAGCTGGCCACCTTGGCCTGGACGGCGTAGGCGTCATCCAGGCTAAGGCGAGGGTGGTCTTCTTCGGCGAAGAAGGCCCCGGGCGTACCAGCCGGGTAGTCTGCCAGCTGTCGGGCCGCAAGCCCGCGCACAGAGAAAGCCATCCCTTTACCCCCGTTGTGCCTTCTCGGGCTCCCACGAGCCCGGTCGACCTCCCGATCACCCCGTGCCAACCAGGGCTTCGAGGGCGCCATCTTACCGCACGGACCCCGAGCAAAATCGGCACGGAGGTTGGGGATCGCGCGTGGCGGCCTCCGGTGATGGAGGTTCGGCGCCCCCAAGCCGCCACCGTTGGCCTCCAAGAGGGTCCCGTCGGGCCCTTGCCGGGCGGTCCCTTGGCGAACGAAGCTGAAGCGCGAGTGGCGGAGGACTCCTCGGTTGACAGTCTAACGCGCACAATGCAATACTAGCTACAATTATTCTATGGAACTCTAGTCGTCTGCGTAGGGGGGACGACCAAAGCACGAAGGGGGAGGAGCAAGAGATGGCTGAGGCGGGGGCAAGCGCACCAGAGGTGCGCAAGGTGGCATTTGCCAGTTTCATTGGCACGACCATCGAGTGGTACGACTTCTTCATCTATGGGACAGCGGCGGCGCTGGTCTTTAACCAACTCTTTTTTCCCTCCTTCGATCCGCTGGTCGGAACCCTGGCGGCTTTCGCCACCTTCTCGGTAGGTTTCATCGCACGTCCTTTGGGCGGGGTGGTCTTCGCGCACTTCGGCGACCGGGTGGGGCGCAAGCCGATGCTCGTCTGGTCTCTGATGCTCATGGGAGTGGCGACGCTCCTCATCGGGCTGCTCCCGGCCTACGCTACGATAGGCGTGTGGGCGCCGATACTGCTGGTCGTGCTCCGCTTTATGCAGGGCATCGGCGTCGGCGGCGAGTGGGGAGGAGCGGCGCTGATGAGCGTGGAGCACGCGCCCGCGAACCGCAGGGGCTTCTACGGGAGCTGGCCGCAGGTCGGGGTTCCGGCGGGGCTCTTGATCGGGACCGTCACCTTCTCCATCATTTCGGCGAACGTGTCGGATGCACAGTTCGCGGCATGGGGATGGCGCATACCGTTCCTGTTGAGCGCCCTGCTCATCATTGTGGGGCTTTTCATCCGGCTGAAGATCAGCGAGAGTCCGGTGTTCCAGCGGGCGATGGAGGAGCAAGAGCAGAGGCAGGAGGAGGCCCAGCTGCCCGTCATCGAGGCCATCAAGACCTACCCGAAGACCATCGGGCTCGCGATGGGCTCGTTCATCGGGACCCACGCCACCTTCTACATAGCGTCCGTCTATATGATCGCCTACGCGACCGAGCAGGTCGGCTACGAACGCACGACGGTCCTGAACGCGAACGCGTTACTGAGCGCCGCGGACCTGCTGATGATCCTGGGCTTCGGGGCGCTCTCGGACTACGTGGGTCGGAGGCCGCTCTTCCTGGCTGGAATGGCGATTCTCGCCCTGTTCGCCTTTCCGTACCTCTGGTTGGTCAACACCGGCACCATCGCGCTGTTCATCTTGGGCGGTCTCGTGATCCAGGCGTGTCGCAGCGCCGTCTACGGACCGCAGTCGGCGTACTTCTCCGAGCTGTTCAGCACGCGCATGCGCTACAGCGGGGCATCCTTAAGCTACCAGTTCGCCGCCATACTCGGTGGGGGCTTCGCGCCGCTGATCGCCACCGCGCTGGTGGCCTGGACCGGGTCTTACGTGGGGGTGGCCGTTTACATCATGGTGGTGGCCCTTATCTCCCTCGTGTCGTCATATCTGCTGACCGAGACTTTCGGGAAGGACCTGGAGGAGCAGGCGCCGCGCAGGCCGACAGGCCGGCCGGTGGAGCAAAGTGGCTAAGGCAAGCCGCGCCGGCGGGTAGTCGGGAGGCACTGCGGCTACACGGAAAGCACCCCAAAGGAGGAACTCATGCCGAGCAGAGGCGTGACGGAGGCCTGGATCGTCGGGGCGGTTCGCACCCCCATAGGTAGGCACGGTGGGGCGCTGAGCCCCGTCCGGCCCGACGACCTGGCCGCGCTGACCTTAGAAGCCCTGATGGAGAGGACCGGCGTTCCGCCCGAGGAGGTCGAGGACGTCTACATGGGCTGCGCAAACCAGGCCGGGGAGGACAACCGCAACGTCGCCCGAATGGCCCTCCTCCTCGCGGGCTTCCCGGAGCACATCGGCGGGACAACAATCAATCGCCTGTGCGGCTCGGGGTTGGACGCCGTGGCGAACGCGGCGAGGGCTATCATGCTCGGGGAGGCCCACGCCTACGTCGGGGCCGGGGTGGAGTCCATGAGCCGGGCGCCCTGGGCGGTTCCAAAACCCGAGCGCGCCTTCCCGACCGGCAGTGCGACCGCGTACGACACCACTCTGGGCTGGCGCTTCGTCAACCCGAAGATGGAGGAGATGGGCCACACCGACACCTTGGGGATGACCGCCGAGAACCTGGCGCAGGAACGGTTCCTGATCAGCCCCGACGAGGACGATCCCGAGGGACTCGCCAAGGACTACGACGTCTCCCGCGAGGCCCAGGACCGGTTCGCCCTCAGGAGTCACGAGAAGGCCGTAGCCGCCACCGACGAGAAGCGCTTCAGGGAGGAAATCGTCCCGGTCACCGTTAAGGGCAGGAAGGGCCAAGAGACGGTGGTCGAGGCCGACGAGGGGCCGAGGCGCGACGCCTCCTTGGAGAAGATGGCGAAGCTCAAGCCGGCCTTCAAGAAGGAAGGC
>JALZNL010000238.1 GCA_030857715.1 Actinomycetota bacterium
GAGCGCCACGATCACGAGCATCCCCGGGATGCCGCTGCTGATGTTCACGCCCATCAAGAGCCCGAAGGCGAGGAACACGACGCCCTGGATGAGACCCAGGGCCACCACGCCTGCGAGCATCCCGCTCAGGAGCGCGGAGGGACGCATCGGGGTGAGGGAGAGCCGGTCGAAGAAGCCGTTCTCGATGTCGCGGGCGAGGTCACTGCCGGCCGTGATCGCCCCGAACAGCGACGCCTGGACGAGCGGAAACGCGAACGCGAAGTCCAGGTACGGAGCGTCCGGGAACCCGGGCAACCGCGAGGCCGCGTCGAGGCCGCTCGCGTTTATGGAGAAGAACATCATCGGGAAGAGCAGCGCCGAGACGATGACCGCCGGCTGGCGCATCGTCCGTACCGTCGAGCGGCGCGCGAGCGCCATGACCTGCGTAAGAAACGAAGAGCCCGTCATCCTTGCGCTTCCTCGGCGCTTGCTTCCTCTTCACCATCTCCGGCCCCTTCGAGCGAACGTCCGGTCTTGGCGAGAAAGACGTCGTTGAGGCTCGGTTCTTCCAGGCGGAGGTTCGAGACCTTGAGGTTCTCCGCGTCCAGGGCGCGCACGACGTCGGCGAGGCCCGAGGCGCCGCCGGAGAGGCGGACGGCCACCGTGCCCGGCTGGGAGGGGATCTCCTCCCCAAACCGGCCGAGCACGCCCACCACCGCGTCGCGCTCGGCGGGGCTGGCGGGCGTAGCCTCGACGCTTGGGCGTCCGATCTCGGCCTTGAGCGCCTCGGGCGTGTCCTCGGCCACGATCCTGCCCCGGTCGATGATCCCAACCCGGTCGGCCAGCACGTCGGCCTCTTCGAGGTACTGCGTGGTCAAAAACACCGTGACGCCCTCGTCCCTGGCGAGCCGGCTGACCTCGCTCCACAATGCGCTGCGGCTCTGCGGGTCGAGCCCCGTGGTCGGCTCGTCGAGAAACAGTATCCTGGGCTCGTGTACCAGCGCGAGCGCGAGGTCGAGCCTCCGCTTCATCCCGCCGGAGTAGCCGCGCACCCTCCGGTCGGCCGCCTCCTGCAACCCGACCCGCTCCAGCAGCGCGTCCCCCCGCTTCTTGCGCTCCCTACGCGGGATGCCGTGCAACGCCGACTGCAGGTTCAGATGCTCCCGGCCTGTCAGAAAAGGGTCGAGCGCCGCCTCCTGCAACGCCGCCCCGATGGAGGCCCGCACCTGCGGCCCCTCCTTTACGATGTCGTAACCGGCCACCCTGGCGGTCCCGCCCGTGGGCGGCAGCAGGGTCGTCAGCATCAGGACCGTGGTGGATTTGCCGGCGCCGTTCGGGCCGAGAAAGCCGTAGACCTCGCCCGGCTCGACGCGCAGGTCGATGCCGTCAACGGCCCGCGGCCCCTTCTTGAACTCCCTGACGAGCCCCTCGACCACTATCCCGCGGTCGCGCTCCACTACGCCCTTACCCCGAGGCCCGTGAGCCTCTCGCTCTCTTCCCAGAGCCTGCGTCGAGCCTCCGGGTCCTGCGCGATCTTCTTCGGCTCGATGGGCTTGCGGTCAGAGTAGTACCGGCCGCTCGCGCCCTCCACCTCGGGCGAGGAGGCGAGCCAGATCAGGGTGTCAGCCCCCTGCTCGGGGGTCCTCATGAACGGCTTGAAGAGGCGGAACAGAATCGTCATCGGCCCCGAGTTGTTCGTGCCGAACCTGGTATTGACGGCCCCCGGATGCATGCAGGTGGCCGTGACGCCCGTCCCCTTGAGCCGCCCCGCGAGCTCGTAGGTAAACATGATATTGGCGAGCTTGGTCATCCCGTAGACCGGGAAGCCCCTGTACTTCTTTTTGGATTGCAGGTCGTCGAAGTCGATGTTACCCCAGCGCTCGGCCTCCGAAGAGACGGTGACGACCCGGCTCGGCGCGCTCTCCTCTAACACGTCCAGCAGCAGGTTGGTCAGCAGGAATGGCGCCAGGTGGTTTATGGCGAAGGTAGTCTCGATGCCGTCGGGCGTTTCGGTCCTCGTGCTCTGCACGAGCCCCGCGTTGTTGACGAGCACGTCGAGCCTGTCGTAGCGTCGGCGGAACTCCTCTGCGAGCGAGCGCACCCCAGCCTGCGAGGACAGGTCCGCGAGCGCCAGGTCCACCGTACCGCCGGTCTGGGCCCGGATCTCCGCCGCCGCCCTCTCCCCCCGCTCGGGGTTACGCCCGACCACGACGACGTCGGCCCCCATCGCGGCCAGCGCCGTCGCGGTAGCCTTCCCGATGCCGGAGGTCCCGCCCGTGACCAGCGCCACCTTCCCGCCCATGCCGATGTTATCCAATACTGCTCCTCTTGATCTCTGAACCTCGCGAGCGCCCTGAGTCTATACCCTGACCACGGACGCCAACTCCGAGTCTCCACCCCGCCGCGCCGGACGTCCGTAAGCGGGGCCACTTCCCGCTCCTCCCCCATCAAATCGGCCCCTGATGCCGATCCTGCCCCTGCGCCTTCTCGTCGGACCGCCCGTCTCGTCCACCGTTACGCCGAGGAACCGGCGGTACTCCGGGTAGCGGCGCCCGAGGTTATAGTCGCCGGTGGACCAGCGGGCGGTGCCGAAGGAGTCGTCGTCGTAGAGGCCCGCGCCTTCCTGCGCCCTGGCGGGCCCGGCGAAAAGCACCACACAAACCAACCCGAAAAAGGGGTGCGAACATCCATCTCGAGCGCGATCCTCTCGGTAACCCGGCCGCGCGTGAGGCCCGTGGCTTTGCGTCCCCGTCTCGCGACGGGTTTGCCTTTTCGTAGACGTAAGCAGCTTATTATCGGTCAACATCCCCTTCACCAGAGGACAAAGGAACGCCATTTACGGGTTGCGATCCGACCAAATCTGTCCATAGCAGTCGCTACGCATATCCGTCACATGGGTGGCAGAAATACGCCCCGCGATCACAACCTGATTGGTGACGATCGCGGGGCCCTCGGTGCTGCGAGAACCGGCCGAGCCGCGCCATGCGGCCCCGACTCTTTATGCGCCCACGTAACAATGGTCCGATGACCGCCGTGCCAGGGCTACCGGTGGCCCCTTAAAGACCCTGGATTCTGCGTGAACATGCAGACTACAGGATGTTTGTTCGTCCAACTTCCGAGCTCTCTGAAGTCCTACTCCATGGGCTCTACGGTAATGAGCAAGCGTCCTAGCTCGTAGAAGCGGCCCGGCTTCTCGACCCAGAGGTGCTCCATGAGCAGCACCGCCAGCCCCTCGCCCTCGACGAACACCGTCATGTTGGCCGGGTCTATCTCCACCCTGCCCTTCACCACGAACTTGTCCTGATCCACTCCGGGTCCTTTCGATTCGGCGCGGCAAGGGGAAGGTCCCCGCCACCTGCCACGCCGTGGTCGGGAGCCATCAGGCCGCGGTGGGCACGACCGGTTCCCCGCTCGAGGGGAGCGGCACCCCCTAGTCGTCGAAACCACTCTCGTATTCCGTGCCGTCCCGGTCTTCCGTCTCGCTGCCGAGGACATCGCCGCTTTCGGCGTCGACCGTCGCTTCGTGCAGGTTTCCATCGTCGCCGAGTATCTCGACGTTGTACACGACCTTCCCGGATTCGTCGTCGAGCTCGGTCGCCTGAACCTCGCCAGGGAACCGCCCGAGGGCCGACCGCTCGGCGGCTTCCCGGGACACGGCCACCCGCTCCTCCAGGCTCCTGGCTTCGGCGGCGTCGTCCCAGTCCTCCGTGGTGTGGGATAGGACATCGCCGCTTGCGGCGTCAACGTCGACCTCGTGCAGCGAGCCGTCGTTCGCGAGTATGTCCACCTGATAGACGGGGACGCCGTTCTCGTCGTCGAGCCCGGCGTCCAAGACGTCGCCCGAGACCTCGTCCGACGCTATTTCCTCGGCCCGATCCCTGGAGATCTCCGCGCTCTTGCGCAGGCCCTCCGCTTCTGCGACATCGTCGTCTTCGCCCGCGAATCCATGGTTTGCGGGGTTCCGGTCTTCCTGGTACGAGACCAGATCATCCGCCCGAGCTTGCCCGCCGTCTTGGGAGAAGCGCCCGGCGGTGTAGGCCACGAAGATGACCACCACGCAGACCGTCAGGAAGCCCAGGGCCGCCGCTCCTACCGTCAAGAATCTCTCCATGTTCGCCTCCCGCGTCGGTTGCCGTTGCGGGGTTATTGTTGCGCCGGAAGCTAAGAGGGTCCTGAGAGCAGATTAAGGATACGGTTAGAATCGCCCAGGGAAGTTCGGCGGGCCGTGAGGAGTCTTGCTCGCGCTCAAGGACCCGACGCGACGAGGGAAGGAGCGCGACACCCTACGCTGTTCACCAAACCGCTTGGGTGAAGTTTCCGAAAGTTGGTTTTGGCGCTCTCTTCGACTTCGGTGTAGATTCTCTACTAAAATTATGAAGAAATCTTCGCTAGAGAGGTTGAGTGCCGTGCTTTCTCCGGAAAAGATAATTTTGCGCTTATTTGGGCGAAGACACCGTACCGGATTTTCTGTACGGTGTCTTCACCCGTCTACTGACGAAAGCGTTCCGAGGGCAAGACCGCCAAGCAGGCCATTATCGCTCTAGCCCGTCGCCGGGTCACCGTCTTGTGGGCGATGCTCAGGGACGGGGCCGTCCACGAGGACAGGGCCACCGCGGCGGCTTTAAAAAGCCGTCAGGATGCACTGGGCCTTTACCGAGTGCGCTTGCGGCACCACAAGATAGCCAGGATGAGGGCCGCGCCAACCGCTACGACTACGAGGACCACGTTCGAGACCGAGGACACCGCGGCGCTCACACGCGCCCAGTTCTCTCCTAGCATCCAACCCGCCCCGATCAGCAACGCGTTCCACGCGCCCGAGCCTACAGCGGTGAGGATGGCGAACCGTAGCACGGGCATCTCCGATAG
>JALZNL010000239.1 GCA_030857715.1 Actinomycetota bacterium
GGCTTCGGCAAGCTGATGGACTCCATCGCGGACAAGGCCTTGATCGTCTCGCTCTTCTTCGCGCTGGTCGGCGAGGGCTCAATGGCCTCGTGGATGGCGGCGATCATGGTGATCCGGGAGTTCGCCGTAACCGGCCTGCGCATGGTCGCCCTGGAAGGCGGGGAGGTCATAGCCGCGAACAGCTGGGGCAAGGCGAAGATGAACGCCCAGAGCATCGCCGTCTTTATCCTGCTCCTCGGGGTGCCGGGCGCGGACGGCTGGCGCGGCGCGGTCTCCGTTTTGGGCTGGTGGGTGATGCTCGTTGCGGTGGTGCTTACGCTGCTCTCCGGCTGGTCTTACCTGCGGGACACGCCGCGTATCCTCGCCATCACCTCTAAGCGGGATCAGCGCCTCTAAAAGCTGTAGAATCACGCCCCGATGGCGGAGAACACGGAGAGACGGCTGAGGCCGGCCGAGGTCGAGATGATCCTGCGCCGCGCCTCTGAACTGAACGCCCGCCGGTGGGAGCGCGGCTCCGAAGACGTCCCTTCTGTCTCACCGGAGGTCCTGGTCCAGGTGGCCGCCGCCGCCGGCATCCCGGAGCAGGACGTGCGCCGCGCCATGTGGGACCTGGTCTCCGAGAAGACGGCCGAACCCCACTCCCTCGCCTGGAAGCTCTACGGCCCGGCCCGCCTGCGCGCCGTGCGCGAGGTGGACCGCCCCGCGGGCCGCACCCGCGAGCACCTCGAAGGCCTGCTCAGGCTGGAGCAGGGCCTCAAGGTCCGCCGCAAGACGGAGATGGGCTCGCTGTGGGATCCGGGCGACGAGCTCGGCATGGTGCGCCGCACCCTGGACTTCTCCGGCGACCGGACGCTCCTCAAAACCCGCTCCGTGGAGCTACGGGTCGACGCCATAGACGAGGAACGCTGCGCCGCGAACCTGACCGCCGATGTCTCCAACCAGAGGGCAGAGTACCTCTCCCTGGGCGGCATCCTCGGCGCGACGCTGGCCGCCCTCTTCGTCCTCGCCGGCATGCAGAACGGTCTCTTCCTGCTCGGCGTCCTGCCCGCACTCGCGGCCCCGGCCTTCTGCTTCAGGGTCGCCTACCGCAGGACGACCACCGACATCCGCCGCGCCCTCGACGACCTCCTCGACGCGGTGGAGCAGGACCCCTCCCAGGAAGAACAAGCCCCCGACCGCGGCGACCGCCAACCCGGCTCCATAAAGGGGCTCAAGCCGATACCGCGCTTCACGTCGCCGCCCCGCGACGAGTAGCTTTGAGGCATCAGGTCTCAGGTGTTGGGATGTCGGGCCGAGTAGGGGATACTAAAGTGCGTATGACGGCGGGACGATCAAACAATAAAGCCTCGCCCTTCCCGGTGGGAGACGGCGACCGTGTCGGGAGCTGACTACTGAAACCTGAAGCCTGGAACCTATGCCGGTAGGCATCCTCAAAGAGATCTTCGGGTTCGATTCGTTCCGTCCGGGGCAGGAGGCCGTCATACGGGCCGTGCTGGAGGGGCGGGATACGCTGGCGGTGATGCCGACCGGGGGCGGGAAGAGCCTGTGCTACCAGATCCCGGCCCTCATGCAGCAGAGCCTCACCGTGATCGTCTCGCCCCTTATCTCCCTGATGAAGGACCAGGTGGACTCCTTGCTGCAGAGCTCGGTCGCCGACGCCGCGGCCCTGCACTCCGGGCTCTCGCCGGAGAAGCGATGGGAGGTGGAGCGGAAGGTTCGGACGGGTGAGATCCGGATGCTCTATGTCGCCCCCGAACGGCTGCGCTCCCTGGAGTTCGTCCTGTCTTTGCGGCGCGCGGGCGTCGGGCTCTTCGTGGTGGACGAGGCCCACTGCATCAGCGAGTGGGGCCACGATTTCAGGCCCGACTACCTCTTCCTGCCGCGCGCGGTGAAAGATCTGGGCAGCCCCCCGGTACTCGCGCTCACGGCGACCGCCACGCCGCGCGTCCGTCAGGACATCAGGCGTTCGCTGGGGATGAGGGACCCCCACGTCGAGGTGACGAGCTTCAACCGGCCGAACCTGACCTACCGGGTCGTGCCGGCCGAGAAGAAGGAGAAGCTCGCGCGCATCCTGGACGTGATCCGGTCTTCTCCGCCGCCCGGCATCGTCTACGCGACCACCCGCAAGGAGTGCGACGAGCTCGCCGCCGAGCTGCGCTCCTCGGGTATCGACGCGGCGGCGTACCACGCGGGCATGGGCGCCGCGCGGCGCACCGAGGTGCAGGAGCGGTTCATGACCGACGAGGTGGGCGTGGTCGTGGCGACCATCGCCTTCGGGATGGGCGTGGACAAGCCGAACGTCCGCTTCGTCATCCACGCCGCGGTCCCAGGCAGCCTCCCCGCGTACATCCAGGAGTCAGGCCGGGCCGGGCGCGACGGCGCGGCGGCCGAGTGCGTCGTCCTCTACCGCGGCGCCGACGTCGGCCGCCGCAAGCGGCTCGTCACGCTCAACACCTCGGGAGAGGACGAGGTGTCGTCGTTCTTCCGGGGGCTCGTCGGGGTGGAGAGGGACGGGCGGGTAAACGCGCCGTTCGGCTCGCTCGCGGCGCTCGGCGGGGTCGAGCCCGACGCGGCCGGGATCGTGCTCGGGAGCCTCGAAGACTCTGGCCTCGTCTCGCGCGGCTACGACCTGTGGTCCGAGGTCGAGGTGCATCGCCTGGACGAGGAGCCGGGAGATCTGCGCGAGGAGGTCGCGGCCGTCCACGCGGCCCTGCCTGGCGCGGGATCCATCGGCCTGCCGGAGCTCTCGCGAAAGGTTGGCCTGCGCCCGGCGGTGGTGCAGGGGGCCATCTACCGGATGATGGTGGACGGGATCGCGGAGGTCGTGCCCCGCGGCGCGCTGGTGGACGTGAGGCTCAAGGCCACCTCCCTCGACGGGGAGAGCCGCAGGGACATCGCCTCCCGCCTCAAGGGCCGCGCCCAGGCGGCGTACGCCCAGATCCGGGACGTCGAATCCTACGCGAACCTCTCCGCCTGCCGCCGCGAGCACCTCCTCCGCCACTTCGGCGACGCCGAAGAAGTCGCCCCCTGCTCCGGCTGCGACTTCTGCCTCGGCGAGGTCCGGCAGGCCCCGAGGACGGCCGCAACCGCGGGGGCGACCGCGAACGGATCGAACCCCGACGTGGACGCGCACCTCTTCGAACGCCTGAGGAACTGGCGGGGAGAGAAAGCCAGGGAACAAAAGGTCCCTGCCTACGTCGTGCTGCACAACTCGCACCTGGAGGAGATCTCCGCCCGCAAGCCCCGCACCATCCAGGAGCTCGGCTCCATAAAAGGCGTCGGCCTCCGCCGCGCCGCCCGCTACGGTGAGGAGCTCCTCGCCCTCGTAAACGGCGAAGAGCGCGAGGCGGCCCCGCCTCCCGAACCACCCGAAGCGAACGGTTACCGCTCCCACCTCGAAGCCGCAGCGGCTCTGATCCGCACCGGCAGAGGCGCCGACGCCGTCCCCGAACTCGCCCGGGCCCTGGAACTCGGCGGCGAAGAAGCCCGCGAAGAGATCAATGAACTGCTGGGAAAAAGCTGAAACTACTGAAGGTAGCGTGCTGAGAGCCCCCGAAGGGGTGTGCTGACAAGCTAACAACGGGAGGCTGATATGAGGCTCGAAGGAAAAAAGATCGCGGTCCTGATGGCGGAGGGTTTCGAGGATCTCGAGTACTGGGTGACGGTGATGCGGCTCCAGGAGGAGGGGGCCGAGGTCGTCACCGTTGGCCCGAACAAAGATCAAGTCTCCGGCAAGAACGCGCTCGCCGCCCAGGCCGACGCGACGGCCGACGAGGTGGACGCAGGCGTCCTCGATGGAGTCGTCATCCCCGGCGGGTGGGCCCCTGACAAGCTCAGGCGCTACCCGGAGATAACGGGCCTCGTCAGGACGGTCCACGAGCGGGGCAAGACCGTCGGCATCATCTGCCACGGCGGCCTGGTCGCCATCTCCGCCGGCATAGTGGAAGGGGCCCGCGCCACGGGCTCGCTCGGCATCAAGGACGACCTCGTGAACGCCGGCGCAACCTGGGCCGACGAGGCCGCCTTCCGGGACGGAAACCTCGTCTGGGGCCGCGTCGTGCCAGATATCCCCGACTTCTGTCGCGAGCTCGTCGCAGCCCTGGCCGAGGACTGACCGATTACACCGCGCGGCGGGTCGGTCTAAACCGTTGGTTCCGGCAGGGGGTCGTAGACGGGGAGGGGGCCGCCGGCGTCCCTCAGGATGTAGCCGTCGAACATGCGCCTGACGACGTCGGGGTTCTGGCCGGCGATGTCGTTGTTCATCTCGGGGTCCGAGTCCAGGTCGTAGAGCTTCGCGCCGGAGCCGTCGTTGTGGGAGAACATGGCGTAGCGCTCGTCGCGGGTCCAGACGAAGGAGTGGTAGCCGGCCGTGAAGTGGGAGCGCTCCTCGGGCTCGGCGCCGGCGGATATCCCCGAGAGGTCCTGGCCCTGCAACTGCTCGGGCGCCTCGATGCCGAGGTAGCCGAGTACGGTCGAGGCCACGTCGTGGGTCGACGCGTGGTACTCGCTCGTATCGCCCGCGCCCTTGCCGTCGGGGCGTCGGATGAAGAAGGGGATGTCCGTGATCTCCGGCCACAGCGCGTAGGCGGGCTTGCCGGAGTAGCCGTGCTCCCCGAGCGCGACCCCGTGGTCGCTGAGCAGCAAGACCAGCGTGTCCTCGAAGAGATTCAACTCCTCCATCTTGTCCATGAACCGCCCGAGCCAGCGGTCGGCCATGGTGACCTCCGCCGAGTACCGGGCGCGCATCCGCTGGAGCTCCCGCTCGACGAGGTAGTCGCTCGGGCCGTAGATGACGGAGAATGGCTCCTTGAGGTCGTAGGGTTCGTCGT
>JALZNL010000240.1 GCA_030857715.1 Actinomycetota bacterium
CATTCAGGGTGGTCGAAATTAACCACACGCTGGTTGATTTCGACCACACGCTGGCTAGGTAACTGTGCCGGGGTCGATCCGCTGGCGCGTCATACCCCGCTGAAAGCACCGAAGCCGCCGTCCACGGGTATCACCGCCCCGTTGACGAAGCTCGCGGCCGGGGAGCAGAGCCAGATGGCGGTGCCGACGAGCTCTTCCGGGTTCCCGAAGCGCCCGGCCGGCGTGTGCTCGACGATGGTACGGCCCCGGTCGGTCAGGCTCCCGTCTTCCTCGAGGAGCATCGCCCGGTTCTGCTCCCCTATAAAGAAGCCGGGGGCGAGGGCGTTGACCCTCATGCCGCCCCCGTAGCGCCCAGCGAGGTCCACGGCCAACCAGCGGGTGAGGTTCTCCACGGCCGCCTTCGCCGCCGAGTAGCCGGCGACCCGGGTGATCGCCCTCCCGGCGGCCATGGAAGAGACGTTGACGATGCAGCCCCCGCCGCCTCGCGCTATCGCCTCGCCGAAGACCTGCACAGGCAACAGCGTCCCGATCAGGTTCAGGTCGAAGACCTCGACGAAGGCCCCCCTCGGCAGGTCGAAGATGGTCTGGTCGCCGCCCAAGGTGGCCCCGGGTACATTTCCGCCCGCGGCGTTAACGAGGACATCTAGACGGCCCCACCGATCCAGCACCGCTTCCCGGGCTCCCCGCAACTGCCCCTCGTCGAGGACGTCCGCCGGCAGGGCCATCGCCCCGCCACCGGCACCCGAGATCTCGCGTGCCATCTCCTGCACCCTGCCTTCGCGCCGGCCGAGCACGCCGACCCTGGCGCCGGCCCGCGCGAGCCCCCGCGCCATAGCCCCACCGAGGACCCCGGTCGCACCGGTCACGACAGCGACCCGGCCCTCGAGGGAGAAAAGGCTCTCCACCCCACCGTTCACGGCCTGCCCCTCTCTCACGTTCTCCGGACGGGCTCGCGCCCGAGACCGTAAGCCCTCCTGGCGAGCCCGCGGGCGAGCTTGCGCGCCATGTCGCGTGCGACCGCCTCTCCGACGACGAAGAGGCGGTCGGGGTGCAGCTTCCAGAGAGCGGTCATAGGTAGCATCTCACCTCTCTTTCGGTCAGGTTACGGGGCTCCCCCCGCCGACCTACCAACGGGATCGAGGGGAAAGGTCACTCGTTCCCCGCGCACGGCGGACCGGTAGATGCCGAGGATGATCTCGACCGCCTTGCGGGCCTCCTCGCCCGGCACGGGGGGCTCTCGGCCCTCGCGCAGCGCCGCGAAGATCTCGCCCAGCTGCCGCCCGTGCGCCCCCCCGAGGGGCTCGCCTTCGGCGGTCTCGGGGAGGGACGCGAGCTCGCGCGCGGAGAGCACCTCCCGCTCTTGCACCGGTTCCCAGACGGCGAGCCGCGGTCCCTCCAGGACGGCACGGCCCTCGCTGCCCACGACCTCGACCCGGGCCGGCCGGTCCTCGTGCGCGGAGGTGGTGCCCTGGATGACGCCCAGGGCACCGCTCGCGAAGCGCACGGCGGCGCTCGCGGCGTCCTCCGCCTCGATCTCGTGCGTGAGAGCGTCGGCGTAACCGCAGACGCTGTCCACGGGGCCGAGGATCCACTGGAGGAGGTCTACGGCGTGGATGCTCTGGTTCATGAGCGCCCCGCCGCCGTCGAGCGCCCAGGTGCCGCGCCAGCCGCCCCGGGCCCCGTAGTAGGCATCGGTGCGGTGCCAGTGGACGAAGGCGCTGGCCAGCACGGGCCGGCCGAGGAGCCCGGCCTCGACGGCGCGCTTGAGGCGCAACGCGTCCCTGTTGAAGCGGTACTGGAAGATGACCGAGAGGGTAACCTCGGCCTCCCGGCAGGCCCAGATCATGCGATCGGCGTCCTCGAGGGTCGTTGCCATAGGCTTCTCCGTGATCACGTGCTTGCCCGCCCGCGTTGCCGCGAGCGCACCCTCCGCGTGCAGGCCCGAGGGCGTACACAAGAGCACGACGTCCACTTCCTCGCGCGCGAGCAGCCCCTGGAGATCGGGGTGCCATCCCGCCCCGTGCGCCTCGGCGAGCTCGCGGCCCATCCTCCCGCGCGACTCGCCGACCGCCACCAGCCGCGCGCCTTCGAGGTCGCCGATCGCGGCGGCGTGCACGGCCCCGATCGTCCCAGCGCCGACGATGCCAACGCCTATCTCGTCCACCCGGGCCACCTCCCGGAGGTCAAGGTCTCAACTCCGTCTCAACTCCACCCCGGCCCGCTCGCACAGGGCGCGGAGCGCGGCGACCGATTCGCGCGTCGCCCCTTCGGGACCGCTGTCCGGGGTCTCGTAGTGCGTCTCCAGCGAGAGCACTCCCTCGTAGCCGTCCTCCGCCAGCGCTAGCAGCTGCCCAGGGTAATCTATCGTGCCCGTCCCGACCGTCGTCCACCTACCTTGCCCATCGACGTCTTTGAGATGGACGTGTGTCACGCGGCCCCGGACGCTAGTGTAGCCCTCGGGGAACGGGATCGAGCCCAGCATGGCCTCGTTGCCGGGGTCCCAGATAACGCCGAGCGATGGGTCCGCGACGCGCCCGAGCATCCACCCCACCTCGGCGCCGGTGCCGACGTTGCAGGTGTGCTCGTTCTCCAACCCCAGCTTGAGACCGGCCGCCTCAGTCCTTCTTGCCGCTTCGGCCAGGACCTCGGCCACCTCCTCCCGCACCTCCGTCGGATCCTCGACACGCCAGAAGGAGAAGGCGCGGACCAGCGGCGCCCCGAGGAGGCGGGCTACCTCGAGGGAGCGCTCCAGCACCTCCCACTGCTCCTCCCTAGAGGCGAGGCCGGCGAAGTGCGTGTCGCCTTGCGGACCCCCGCCGCCACGGAGGTGGCACTTCAAGAAGGGCGAGGAGATCGCGCACACCCCGAAGCCGCCATCGTCGAGGGCTCCCTTGATGCGCTCCAGGCTACTCCGGTCGTGCGAGACGACGTTCGCGCCGCCGACGGCGCGCAGCTCGACCGTTTCGACTCCCAGGTCCTCGCAGATCCCGAGGGTATGCTCGAGGTCTTGGGAGATCTCATCGGTTATGACGCTCAAACGCACCGGCTCCCTCCTTCCGTTTTCGGGAACGCTCGCTCGGTCCCTCGTGAACCGAACCTTCTCTCAACCAGGCGAGGGTGGGCTCCTGCCTCTCCTCGCCGGACTCGTGCGGCCCGTTGTAGAACCGCCAACCCTACCCTCGATTTCCTACCCGACGTTCCCGGCCTCTCGTCCAGGAGCAGGATGTCGATTCACAGCCACTCCCGCCGGATCTCAACCCGGTCCAGGTCCCCCAGCTCCAACTCTATCGGCGTCTCGGGCACCGGGGTGTCCTCAGCGACTATTATGACCTCTTCAAGTTCGCTAGTTCGACGCTTCCCGAACACCCATCGTACCCGAGGGCGACCTCCGAGGCGACGTCCGTGCCAGGTCTTTCCCACTAGAACCGGAACCCGGCAGATGTACTACCCTTCCCGCAGCGGAGGGGTCTCGTCGGAAGGGGACGGCACGGTGGAGAAGGTGGGGTTCGTGGGCCTCGGGATCATGGGGGCGGCCATGGCGAGGAACCTCCTGGCGGCGGGCCACGACCTCGTGGTCCACAACCGTACCAGGGCGAAGGCGGAGGAGCTCGCGGAACACGGGGCCAATGTCGCCGACTCCCCGGGGAGGTCGCCGAGGCGTGCAGCGTAGTCGTCACCATGCTCCCCGGGCCGCCCGAGGTCGGGGAGCTCGTCGCCGGGGATGGCGGCCTGCTCAAAACCGCCAGGGAGGGCTCCCTCATCGTCGACATGAGCACCTCCTCGCCCTTGCTAGCCCGGCAGCTGCACAGCACGGCCAAGGACAGGGGCGTGAGGATGCTCGACGCACCCGTCTCCGGCGGGGACGTCGGGGCCAGGGACGGAACGCTCTCCATCATGGTCGGCGGAGAAGAGGACGATTTCGAGAGGGCGAGGCCCCTCTTCGGGGCCATGGGCGAGACGGTCGTACACGTGGGAGAGGCGGGGGACGGTCAGACAGTGAAGGCCTGCAACCAGGTCGTGGTGGCCCTCGTCATAGAGGCGGTGTCCGAGGCGCTGGTCCTGGGCTCGAGGGCCGGGGTGGCTCCAGAGAGGCTCGTGGAGGTGCTCTCCGGGGGTCTCGCCGCCAGCAAGGTGCTCGAGGTCAAGGCCGAGAAGCTCCTCTCCCGCACCTTCGAGCCCGGCGGCAAGGCCGAGTTCCACCGCAAGAACCTCGGCATAGCGCTTGCGGCAGGCAGGGAGCACGGGGCGGCGCTCCCGGTCACGGCGCTCGTGGACCAGATGTTCGGCGCCCTGGCGGCCAAGGGTAGGGGCGACTGGGATCACTCGGCCCTCATCACGCTGATCGAAGAGTGGTCCGAGGACGGCTCCCATGCCGTCAACAGAGCGTCGGGACCGCAAGGGCAGTGATACATCCCCTGTGCGGTGATTGCCGTGACGCAGTCTGCCCCAGCGGGCTACGGGCGGGTGCGGAGGCCACCGCAAGCCCCCCTCGGGCCAGCAGATACTTGTAGCTCCGAAGGCCGACAAGACCACGCTCCCGCATTTCCGGCCCCGCACGAAATCTTCGAGGGCGCGACCGCGCCGGCGGGGTCGAACCGGGAGTGACCGCGAGGATCGGCGAGGCCGAGTTCAAACGGGCACCGGAAAACGTTTCCCCTGCGGGCTGCAGTACGGTTGCAGTAAACGGGGCCGAAGCGAAGTGCCAGGCTTTGCGTTTTACCTGCAAAAGAGGGGGTGACCGACGGGGCTCGAACCCGCGACCTTCGGAGCCACAATCCGCCGACAGACGTTGCGCAGTGTAGCTTGACGGGGCAAAGTACGCAT
>JALZNL010000241.1 GCA_030857715.1 Actinomycetota bacterium
CTGCGACATTTCGGTGCCGGCAAACCCGCGGAGCACAGTGTCCTCTAGGCAGAACGGAAGGCCGGCGGGGGAACAGGAGGGCCTGCGGCCTCGCTACCGGCGGGCGTTCGGGTGCGTCACGTGGCTGTACATGGCAGTGCTGACCTTTCTCACGGCCAACTTTTTCATCTCGCTGCCGTTCCGGTACGTCGGAGGGGGGGAGATCTATAACTACGTGCCGCCGACGCTCGCGTACCTCGGGACCGTGCTGCTCGTGCCGGGGATGGTCTTCGCGGCGGTCCTCGGGGCCCGCACCTACCGCGCCCCGCGCCGCGTGGCGGGGAGGGTCGGGGCCGGCGTGGGGGCGCTTATTGGCCTGTCCGGCTTTCTCTCCCTGGTCTGGATCTCCGCCGCCCTCGGCTTCGCCGAACGGGACCAGGCCTTCAGGAGCGGGACCTTCGCCGACGTCGACGGCATAGCCTTCTACCTCTTTGCGCCCCTCACTTTGGCGGCGGCGGTCCTGGTCATCATGGCGCTCTACTCGAAGGGGACGGACAGACCGCGGCTGCGGAGGCTCGGCCTCGCCGGTGCGGGCCTCGCCGTGCTGGCGGGTGCCGGGCTCGTTCTCTCTGACCCCGGTACCGTTGGCATCGCCGCGGCGCTGATCTCGGCCGTCTCGGCGGCGCTTGCCGGCTGGGTCGGCGGCGCGGGGGGCTACGCGCGGGCCGGCGGGGACGAGATGATGCCGCCAGGCTCCACCATCCAACCCCGCGAGCCCCGCCCAAAACCCCGCTGATCCGGCGGAACGGCCGCAGGGGCGCGGTATAATACGCCCGATGTCCCGTAACGGTTACCCCGACAGATCCCACCTCCCGACCTCGCCCGGCGTCTACATCTTCAAAGACGACGGTGATAGCGTGGTCTACGTCGGCAAGGCGAAGAACATCCGTAGCCGGGTCGCCAACTACTTCACGAAGAGCGGGGACGGTAGGCCGAAGATAACGGAGCTGCGGGAGCGGGTCTCGCGAATAGATTTTATCGCCACGCGTACCGAGACCGAGGCGCTCGTCCTCGAAGCCAACCTCATAAAGCGTCACCGTCCGCGCTTCAACGCCTCCCTGAAAGACGATAAGAGCTACCCCTACATCGTGGTGACGATGGGGGACGAGTACCCGCGGGTCTTCGCCACGCGCTCCCTGCACGATTCGCGACACCGATACTTCGGGCCTTTCCCGAGCGCGGGGTCGGTCCACTCGACGCTTGACGTCCTGAACAAGACGTTCCCGTTCCGCAAGTGCCGGGGGCCGGAGCCGGGGCGCAGGAGCGGGGTGCCGTGCCTCAACTACCACATCGGCCGTTCGGCGGCGCCTTGCATCGGGGCCGTGACGAGAGAGGAGTACGACGGGATCATCGCCGACGTCGTATCCTTTCTCGAAGGGCGGGTGGACGGCCTGATCCGGACCCGCCGGGAGGCCATGAAGACCGCCGCCCGCGAGATGGACTTCGAGCGGGCCGCCAGGCTGCGCGACGAGCTGGCCGCCCTCGACCACGTCCGCGACCGCCAGCAGGCCACCATTACCTCCGAGGACTCCTTTGATGCCATCGGCGCCTACGCCGAGAACGGCTCGGCCTGCGTCCAGGTCTTCGCCGTTCGCGACGGCCAGGTGGTCAACCGCGACTCGTTCCTCCTCGACAACTACGGTGAGGAGACCGCCGAGAGCGTCGCCCTGAAGTTCGTCCCCCAGTACTACGACAACGCCCCCGTCCCACGCGAGGTGCTGGTCCAATCCGGGGGGGCCGAGGAGACCCTGGCCCCGCTGCGCGACCACCTCTCGAAGGTGCGCGGCACGAAGGTGGACGTGCGTCGGCCGCAGCGCGGGGACAAGCGCCGCGTATTAGAGAACGCCGTGCGCAACGCCGAGCTCGGGCTCTCCCACGAGAAGATGCTCGACGAGGCCCGCCGCAACCAGGTGGCCTCGACGCTCGACGCGCTGCGCGAGGAGCTGGCTTTGCCGAAGCTCCCGATGCGCATCGAGTGCTACGACATCTCGAACACCATGGGCACCAACTCCGTCGCCTCGATGGTCGTCTTCCAGGGCGGTAAGCCGGCCAAGGATCAGTACCGGCGCTTCAAGATAAAGACCGTCGAGGGCGCCGACGACTTCGCCAGCATGGCCGAGGTCATAAAGCGCCGCCTCGAACGGCTCAAGGAGGAGGACGAGAAGTTCCTGCCCGCGCCGGACCTGATAGTGCTCGACGGCGGCAAGGGCCAGCTCTCGGCCGTCGTCCCCGTCTTCGACGAGATGAACGTGGGCGAGGACCTCCCTGACATCCCCCTGCGCTCCCTCGCCAAGAGGGACGAGGAGGTCTTCGAGCCGGGCCGCCCCCGGCCCGTCCTCCTGAAGCGCAACTCCCCCGAGTTGCACCTGCTCCAGCGGATCCGCGACGAGGCCCACCGTTTCGCCAACTCCTACCATCGCAAGGTCCGCGGCAAGGCCATGACCCAGTCCGTCCTAGACGACCTGCCGGGCATTGGCCCCGCGCGCCGAAAGCAGATCCTCGACCACTTCGGCACCCCCGACGCCTTCCTGAATGCCTCTCTCCGAGACCTCGAAGCCGTCCCGGGCCTCCCCGGCCGCGTAGCCCGCGAGGTCCACGCGAGGGTCCACAGGTAGGCATCAGGCCTCAGGTCTTGCAGGATTGTCTTGGGTTCGCGTTCATTGCCGGCTCTCCGGAGTCGGGGAATTCGGAACGCCGCGCTGTCTATAGACATGGCGTACACGGAGACGGTCGAATGGTGGGGATGTCCCGCGCAGAATCCCGGTAGTGCTTCTTCTGGCACCAACGACCTTGAGTGGTTTGCTTATATGGAGAAGGTAATAGGAGGAGCGGCGGGCGACACCATAGCCGGCGGCAACTACTGAAAATGGGGTGAGAACCCCGTTTCGGGTTACGCTTTCGAGGACTTCCGTAACCACCATAATGGGCAATTCCTACGACGACGCGAGCGGAACGGGCAGCGGCCACGTCGAAACCATCCTCTTCGATAATGATTCGAACGTGGACTTCGCCCGGGTACAGACGCTGGTTCCGTAGATGGGTTCCGAAGCAGATCCCACCATGCCGGGGCCGTGACAGCCCCGGCTCTTTTTGTTGCGTGGCTTTACGAAGTGTCGCCGGTCAGGATTTCGAGGAAGGTTTTCGGGCCCGTGACCTCGGCGCCGCGCCGCGATTCGGGCGGGTAATGCTTGAGGTTTCCGGTTATGAGGGTAGCGTCCGCTGCTGCCGCCGTCTCCAGAAACGGGAGGTCATCCGGGTCAGGCAACTCCGCGTTTAGCACGGGCGGGTTGACCTTGACGCCCTCGTGTTCGATGAACTCCAGCAAAGCGTTCACGTTCGCGGGAGTAAACCCGAACTTCTCGCGCCGGAGAACTTCTCGCCATTCGGCAAGGATGCGGTCATCATAGGCAACGATCAGATCGCCTCTCAGCGCCAGATCCAACACCCTCCCCGGCGCTCCGAAGGCGTTTATGAGGGCGGAGACCAGGACGTTTGTGTCCAGCACCACCCTCCCGGCCAAATCAACGCTCGTCTCTGTGCGCGGCTATCTCGACATTCACGTCCTCGGCCTTCAAGCCTCTTGCCGAGGCAGTCCGGCGCATATCGGATACGGCCAACTCGGCTTTAGCGCGCCTCACGGCCCGCACTGTTTCCTCCAAATCCTCACCGCTGACCCCCAGCATCAGCGCCACCGGCTTGCCCCTGGAGGTGATCACAACCTCTCCCTCCCCAAGCCGCTCGAAGATCGGTTTGGGATTGACCCGGATCTCCCGTGAACTGACGAATTCCATCATATATCCTCTTGTAGACTTTAACGTTACTACAAAGTCTACACCAGATCTGTGTCGCCGTTCATGCTCAACGGGCACCAAGCAACTTTAGTTGTTGACCGTTGGCTTTGGTCGTTCCCTGACGATACCTGCTTCACAATTCGCCCTCGCTGCCTGTACGAACCCGATGAGATTCGTGTTCGAGCGGTGGTCTCGGACAGAGACATCCTTGCTGATAGCAGAACCGCTGATGGCTGACGGATTCCTTTAAATCTACCTTAAATATACGCTCATTCGTTGCAACTTGTTTGGACTGATGTTACCTTCCGGCCACAGAGCATGGATCACTCACCGCAGCACAGACGGAACGGCGCCACGTGAGCGAGGAGGCACCGACGGTCGAGGGGACCGCCGGCAGGCGCCGGATCGTCATCATCACCGGGCTCTCGGGGGCTGGCAAGTCGAACGCCCTGCAGGCCTTCGAGGACGCCGGGTACTACTGCGTGGACAACCTGCCGCCGCGCATGGTGCCGGCCGTGATGGAGGCCACGGGCGAGGGCGCCGGTGGGCCGGACGGCGTGGTCGCGGTGATGGACACGCGGGGGCGGCGGTACTTCGGCGAGGAGCTGGAGCGGAGCCTGGAGGCGGTCGAGCAGGAGAAGGGCTGGGACCACAGGATCCTGTTCATCGAGTCCGACGACCCGAGCCTCGTGCGGCGGTACAAGGAGAGCCGCAGGCCCCACCCGGCCGCGCGCAACGGGGACGTGCTAGAGGCCATCCGGCGGGAGCGGCAGGACCTCTCGACGCTGCGGGAGATGGCCGACCTGATCGTGGACACCTCAGGGTACTCCGCGCTCGACGCCAGGCTGCGCTTCAAGAAGCTCGCCGAATCGTTCTCCAGCAGGCTGACTTTGTCCCTGATCTCCTTCGGCTTCAAACACGGAACCCCCATGGACGTGGACACGCTCCTCGACGTCCGCTTTCTCCCAAACCCCCACTACGACCCGGACCT
>JALZNL010000242.1 GCA_030857715.1 Actinomycetota bacterium
CAGCCCGGCGACGAGGATTACCAGCGGCAGCACCAGGAGCAGCCGACGATTAAAGACCTTCCGGCGGGTCTTTCTCTGTCCCCTGCGGCGTTGCTTGCGCTCGCGGCGGGTCAGCCCCGTCTCCGGGAGAGTCCCTGGTTCAGGCGCCGAGGCGTAAATCTCCGTGTCCCCCTCGTGGCCGGCGCTCGGGCGCCGGGGCTACTTATTGATCGACCGGATAAAGGTAACGATAAAGATCGCCGAGATCAACATCAGGCCGCCGGCCGCGATCAGGCCCAAAGAGACGAAGAATATGGTGCCGGTACCGGCCGAGTCCCACGTCTGGGTGGCCCACACGAACGCGAAGAGCGAGGCGAAGAAGGTGAGCAGGATCAGGATCATGCCCCCCGGCAAATCCCTTATCTGGATGGCCGTCTTCTCGACCGCGTAGGTCAGCCGTCCCCGGGTCGGGTACCCCGTCTCCCGCACGCTCTCCACGGCGTCCCGGAACTCCCGCTCGTCCGCGATCCCGACGACCCTGGAGAGGTAGTACGCCTCGGCGGGCAGCTTGCCCATCCTCAGCAGCTCCAGGTAGTTGCGCCTGTAGAGTTCCACCGCGCCGGAGTGGGGCGAGGCGAGCTGTTTGAGGAAGGCGTGGGTGTCGAGGCGGGTGGCGAAGCGCCGGGCCTCGTGCTGGGCGGTGCGGGCCTCGCGGCTGCCGCGGCGCCGGCCGGAGATCTCCGAGACTTCCAGGAAGAACATCTCCCGGGAGAACTCGATGGCGCTCTGGCGCTCGCGGCGGCGGGAAGAGATCTCCGTCCGTATGCCGCGCGAACGGTACTCCTCGCGCCGAAGCAGGTAGACCTGCTCCTGGTAGAAGTCCCTCTCCTGCAAAGAGCCCGCCAAGTCCCGCAGCCCGTAGGCTTCTTCGAGCGTCTCCGGTATCTTGCGCTCTTCCATAAAGACGTGTTTACCCTATGCTCTCGATCTCACGCGCCGAAACCCCTTCCGGGCACCGAATGATAACACGAGCGCCCCCCGCCACGACACCTAAAGCCCCTCTTCGAGCCCCCGCTCTTCCGCGTCCTCCACCCGCCAGAGGCCGTAGAAGATGCCACCCCCCGCGCACCCGCACGTCGAGGTGGCCCTTCGCGGCAAGATCCTTGAGCATGTCGTCGGCCTCCTCCACGGTCAGCGAGGTCTCAATAGCGGCCTGAGTCGGCGAGATCTCCTCGTGCTCGCGCAGCGCCCCGAGCAACTCGCGCTCCTTGCTGTCTCCGCCGAGTATCTGCGCTTTATCCCCACCGTCGGATAGCCCCGCGATGCCCTTTAAAAGCAGCCCGAAGGCCGGAAAAATCGTCCACCCAAAGATGAATATGAGCCACCAGAAGTTGGTAAACAGGAACAACACCGAGACGGCGCCTACCACCACGGGTATCAGGACCGCCAGTGAGGTCGTGACCTGCGCCTTCGGGCTCATGCTCTCGACGTCTATCCCGAGGCCGTCCCAGAACTCGTCTGTGTTCGAGCTCCGGCGGACGTGGCGTTCCTCACGCTTCTCCAGGTGCCGGGCGTGCGGATCTCGGCGCTGCTCTGGCTCTTGGTCTGGTCTCTTCTCCAAAGGCGACCTCCGTCCCCAATATAATAGCGCGTCCCGGGGCGAACTACGCCAGATCTTGCCTCAAATGCTAACCTGCTTCCGAACCGAACGGAGGATCTTTGATGCAGACCGAGAGACGTATAGAAGAGTCGAAGGACGCCCTGCTGGAAGAGTTGAAAGAGTTCCTGCGGATGCCCTCGATCTCCACCCGCGAGGATGATAATGAAGGCTTCCGAACGTGCGCGGAATGGGTCGCAAACAAATTACGGGACACCGGCGCGAACACCCGCATCATGGAGACGGACGGGCACCCGGTCGTCTACGCCGAGATAGGAGACGGAGACAAGACCCTCCTCTCCTACGGCCACTACGATGTGCAGCCGCCCGAGCCCCTGGACCTCTGGGAGAGCGACCCGTTCGAGCCCACGGTCCGCGACGGCTCCCTCTACGCCCGCGGCGTCGCCGACGACAAGGGCGACGTCCTCGCCCGCATCCAGGCTCTTCGCCTGTACAAAGAGGAGCACGGCCCGCTCCCCTTCAAGCTCAAGTTCCTCATCGAGGGCGAGGAGGAAGTCGGCAGCCCGAACCTGGCCGCGTTCGTCAGGGACAACGCGGACCTCCTCTCGGCCGACGCCTGCCTGTGGGAGGGCGCGATGAAGGACGAGGCCGGGCGTCCGAGCATCGAGTGCGGCACGAAGGGGATGGCCTACATCGAGCTGCGCGCCCGCGGAGCCTCCCACGACCTGCACAGCATGTACGGTGGCCTCGCCCCGAACCCGGTGTGGCGGCTCGTGCAGGCGCTCAGGACCATCAAGGACGAGGGCGGTGAGATCACGCTCGACGGGTTCGAGGAGCTGATAGAGCCCCCGTCGGAGAGAGAACTCGAAGCCATAGAGAAGCTCCCCTTCGACGACGACGCCCTTAGAAAACTCTGGGGCGTGGAAGCCCTTGACCGCAACCTGACCGGCGAGGCCGCCCTGCGCGAGTATCTCCTTCGCCCGACGGCAAACATAGCCGGGATCATGAGCGGCTACACGGGCCCGGGCTCGAAGACCATCGTCCCGTTCGAGGCGTTCGTGAAAATGGACTTCCGGCTCGTGGTCGGCCAGAGCCCCGGCCCGGTCCTGAAGCTCCTGCGAGACCACCTGGACCGGCGCGGCTTCGAAGACGTCGAAGTGGTGGACCTGCACGGCGTCGAGGCGGCAAAGACCCCCGTCGATTCGCCCGTAGTGCGGACGGCCGTGGGTGCGTGGGAGGACCTCGGGCGCGACGACGCGGTCGTCTTCCCGACCATCGGCGGCAGCGGGCCGACCTCGCTCTTCGCGACGGAACTGGGCATCCCGACGATCATGACCGGCAACGTCGCCAACGCCGGGAGCCGCATCCACTCCCCCAACGAGTCCGTCCGCCTCGACGACTACTTCGAGGCCGTCGGCTACTTTGCCCGCTTCTTCGAGCGCTTCGGCCGGGAAAGGTCCTCGTCTTGACGGAGAAGGGACTGGACCTTCCCGAGAGCGTGAGGCGGAGCCTGGCCTCCGCGGTGCTCGAACGCGGGGCGCAGGCCAGGATGGTCTCGACGCAGGGGCGGGAGTCGATGAGGCCGCCGAAGGGGCACGTAGTGGCGGCGGCTTCGCGAGAGGAGATCGATAAGATCAGGGGCCCGGCCCGCATCGTACGCCAACTCGAGTTCTACAAGACCTTCTACGGCCCCGTCGTGCGCCTGGCCTTCACCGTCTACCCGATGGACGGCGAACCCTTCTCGGCGGCGACGCTACTCAACATCAGCCAGGTCTCCGGCGACGCGGCCCTCTCCGGCCTCGGTCGGCAGAAGGACGTGTTCTTCCACTTCTACCACGAGGAGGACGGCGACCTCGTCTACGCGTTCTCCAAGGAGATCCCGAACGGAGAGCGCCAGCGCGGCGAGGCAAAGAAGATCCTCAAGATGGCCCGCGACGCCTACGCCGGAACGCCCGAGGAACGCCGGAGCTTCCGTTCCGCGGTCGGGTTGGCGGAACGGCAGTTCGAGTCCATTGTCTCTGAACCCGAAGATTGGGAGGAACTCTAGAATGGTGCAAAGTCCTCTCGCTAACTTGGGCGGTGTTCTGCGAATAGTGCGGGAGTCTGCGATCAGTTATGGACCAACACTTAGAAAAAATGAAGCTGCTACTCGCGCTGTTCTAGTCGACCCTGTATTGCGTGCTCTGGGGTGGGATGTAGCGAATCCATTCAAAGTAGAGGTAGAGACCCCGGGTTTCTTCGGCACCAATAAGGTTTCAGCCGATTACGCTCTGAAGGCGAACGGCGAGGTTGTGGCAGTGATCGAGGCCAAGAAGCTCGGAACCGACTTGGCCCTGTTTCATCATCAGTTAGTTCAATACAGTTTCTCGTTCGGTATCGAGAAACTTTTCCTAACTGATGGCCTTCGCTGGGAGCACTTCAACGACTTCAAACCGGGTGATCTGTCGGCGTTCAATGTTTTAGATATAGATTCAGACGATCCAGGTCAGGTGGCCGCGTATCTTGTTCAAGAATTAGATGCAGCCCTTGTCTCACCCGAAGAAGAACAGCTTGATGTGCTGGCAGACCAAGTTGCACAGATCCAACAAGAAGTGACGAAATTGCGCTCCCTTGAAAAGCGCATCAAAGTGCTTGAAGAAGCTAATCCAAGTGAATCTCTCGCACCGTCTCAGGCCAAAACATCGACCAAAACCGCTTCTTCCGCGTGGCAACCGCTCTCGGGTTTGTCCAGCTTGAAGGGTACAAGACCCAGCAACTTCAGGCTTCCAGATGGTCAAGAGATACCCGTAAAAAGGTGGGGTCAGGTTCTATTCGAAGCGTGTAGGTACTCGCTAACAGAGAATCCGAACTTACCCGTGCCATTGCTTGATAAGGCCGGCAAGAAGACGACTCTGATACAAGAACCTCCGTTTCCTTCCAACATCAACAGCAAAGAGATGGAAGTCCGAGACCGGACACTTTATGTCTATGTCAACTACGATGCTTCCAAGTGTGCAGCGAACGCTGCTTACGTATTGGACTTGGTCCCGGAAAACGCGAAACAAGAACCGGCTGCCGTGATATTCGCTTGAAGAAAGCAACTTGAACCAAAGGCGGTAGAGCGGCAGTTCGAGTCCATTGTCTCTGAACCTGATGCGAAGGATGAGGGTTAGGCTGTTAGTCTTCCGAACCCGTCCCGCGTATACTTCCGGCCATGCTGGCGGGGAGTGCTTCCACGGATTTCG
>JALZNL010000243.1 GCA_030857715.1 Actinomycetota bacterium
CCGGGGGGCTCGCCGGGCTCGTCGCCGGCAGGGTTGCCGGGGCGACGGGGAGGCCGGCGGCGATCCTCAACCGGAGGGCCGACGGTTCCTACGGCGGATCTGCCCGGGCGGGGGATACGGACGTTGACCTCTACGGCGCCCTGTACGCCGTCAGGCACCTGATGGGCGAGTGGGGCGGCCACCGCAAGGCCGCCGGGCTCTCCGTGAAAACGGGCCGGTTCGACGAGTTCGTCGCCGGGGTAAACGAGGCGGTGCGGGCGCAGCAGGCCGAGGACCCGGAGGTCTTCGTCCCGGCGCTGGAGGTTGACGCGGAGATAGAGCTGGACAAAGTGCAGAACGGGTTGCTCGACTGGCACGAGAAGCTCGCGCCGTTCGGGAGCGGCAACCACAGGCCCGTCTTCGCGAGCGAGGGACTCAGGATCGAGGGCTCCAGGCAGCTCTGGGAGGGTATGAACCTCGTGAGCCTCGCCGGCGGCGTGAAGGCCAGGATGTCCGGCGATACCGACGACCTGCCGGATGGTCCATTCGACGCCGCGTACACCGTCTCCCGCAGCCGGTACTCGGGGCAGGCGGAGCTCGAGATAGTAGATCTGAGGTAGAGGCTTGAACGCCATCGGGGTGGACGTGGGGGGGACCAAGATCGCCGCCGGTGTGGTCTCCCCGGAGGGCGAGGTCCTCGCGGAGGCCCGCTACCCGACCCCCCACTCACCGGAGAAGCTCGTCGAGGCCATCGTGCGGGCCATAAAAGAGGTCATGGACGGCCACGAGGTCGGCGGGGCGTGCCTCGCGGTGCCGGGTCTCATCCTGGCGCAGGAGAACAAGGTCGTCTTCTCGGCGAACCTGCACGCCATAGAAGGCATCCCGCTAAAAGACAGGGTCGAGCCGGAGATCGGGGCCTCGCTCACCATCGAGAACGACGCGAGCGCCGCGGCGTGGGGGGAGTTCCGGTTCGGGTCGGGGAGCGAGGTGGACCACCTGGTGTTTCTGACGCTCGGAACGGGGATCGGGGGGGGTGTGATCTCGCACGGCGTCCTCCTGCGCGGCGCCCAGGGCTCCGGAGGAGAGCTCGGCCACGTCACCGTCCACGCGACCGGCCCCCGCTGCGCCTGCGGCAACCGCGGCTGCCTCGAAGCCCTCGCCTCCGGCACCGCCATAGGCCGCCGCGCGAGGGATGCGGCCGTCGAGAGACCGGATTCGGCCCTGGGCCGTATCGCCTCCAGGCGCAAGGTGCTCGGCGAGGACGTGACGAAGCTCGCCCGCCAGGGGGACGAGACGGCGATCTCCGTGCTCGAAGAGACGGGCACGTGGCTCGGTATCGGGCTAGCCGGGTTCGTCAACGTCTTCAACCCCGAGGTGGCGGCCGTCGGGGGCGGGGTGATGGAGGCGGGGGACCTGATCCTGGCCTCCGCCCGCCGCGAGATGCACCTCCGGGCCCGCCCCCCTTCCCGCGACCTCGTCGAGGTGCAGGTCGCCACCCTGGGGCCTGAGTCCGGCGTCCTCGGCGCCGCCGCCCTCGCCCGGGGCGCGGACGGCGCGTACGTGCTCGGCGACTAGGCGATGCCCCTCGCCGTCGTCCCGACCCCCATAGGCAACCTCGAAGACATCACCCTCCGCGCCCTCCGCTACCTGCGCGAGGCGGACCTCGTCGCCTGCGAGGACACCCGCCGCACCGGGCGCCTGCTCGCCCACTACGAGATAAAGAAAGATCTGATCCCCTACCACGAGCACAGCGAGGAGCGACTGGCGGAGGTGCTCGCCGAACGGGCAGAGACGGGGCGCATAGCCCTCGTCTCCGACGCTGGGATGCCCCTGGTCTCCGACCCGGGCCACCGCCTCGTCGTGGCCTGCATCGAGAGGGGCGTCGATGTCGAGGTTCTCCCCGGCCCGTCCGCGCCGGTGACGGCGCTCGTCGCCTCGGGCCTGCCCGCCGACGCCGTCGTCTTTCTAGGCTTCCCGCCGCGCAAGGGGAAGGAGCGGACGGAGCTTCTGGCCCGCATCGCCGGCGAGCCGTCCACCTTCGTCCTATTCGAGTCGCCGCACCGGCTGGCGAGGACGCTCGGAGACCTTCCGTCGGGAGCGCCTGTCGCCGTGTGCCGGGAGCTCAGCAAGCTGCACGAGGAGGTTTTTCGGGGGACGGCCCTGGAGGCGGCGGAGCACTTCGCCGGGCCCGTGAAAGGGGAGGTCGTGGTGGTAGTGAGGGGAGGGACGGACGTTGCCTCGTCCAGCCTCGAAGAGGCTGTGGAGAGAGCAAGGAGATACGTGGCCGATGGTGAGAGTCCTTCGCGGGCCGCGGCGCGGGCGGCCAGGGAGGTGGGCTTCAAGAAAGGGGAAATTTACAATCGGATGGTGGAGGGTTGAAAGGCTGGTTCTACGGTCCTGGATCTGGTCGGAGTCGCATTACGGCGCGACCAGCTTGTCGATGAGCGCTGGATAGGCTTGCCGGAAGTGTCTCTCGTTGAGGGTTACGATGCGGTCGATCTCGACCTTCGTCGCCGCGTGTAGGATCAACGCATCGTAGGTCGTTCCGCCCACAATCCCCACCGAAGCGAGATGCACGAGCAAGTCCGCGTAGTCCCTGTCCGATAGGGCTACGACCTCACAACTCTCCAGAACGTTCTCCTCTATCAGGCGCCGGGCCGCTACCGGCGAGATACGCGGTCGAACGGGTAGTGTAGTCAGGATGGAATACAACTCCGCGACGGAATGTGCCGAGATGACACCGGAGTCCGTACCCTTCTTTATGCGCTGGAGCCAGGGCAACGCGCGCTCGTGGGCGGGGTGATGTTCCAGCATCGCCGCCACCAGGATGGAAGTATCGAAGAATACCTTCACACGCCGGATCGTCGCAACAGGTCAGACGCCCGTCGATCCCGCTCGTATCGCGTGGAGTTTTCGAGATCATCCGTCGGTTGCGCCTGAACTACCAGCACCCCGTCCTTGTCCACTAGCTGCGGTTCCGCGTCCTGGACCTTCAGGTATGCTGCGTCCGACGTTTCCTGCTCCACGATCAGTGTCATACCCTGCTCCAAACCGAGCCGGCGTTGCAAAGGAGAAGGCAGTACGAGCCGTCCCTGGTCGTCCAGGGTTACTTCGACGTGTTCGCTCATACGTGCTCCTGACCCATGCCCCCGTTACTTCCTGGGAAGTCTTACTGCCCGCAAATGTAACAGATACCGTAAAACGGTGACGGCGATAGGGGAATCGCGTAGACATTGCCCCTGTTCACGGATGGCAGGGGCGCTTGCTTTACACGTCCTTTTCGGTCTCTTCGCCCCCTTGAGCCTTGAACGACTCCCGCCGATGTACAGTTATCGTGCTAGACGTAGGAGCGAAACCCTTAGGTCCGCTGAAACCCTCTTTTAGCTCGTCGATGTCCCCACCGTCCACCTCGTTGTTGTGCTCGTCCAGCAAGATGAGGCCGTCCCCTGGGTTCAGGTCGAGGGTCGAACCACCCACACCATTACCGTGAAGACGTCCCCGTCGTCTTTGTCGCGAGGCTCCGCAGGCGCAGCAAAAATCCCTGACCTGCCCCTCGGCCGGATCGGCACTTCTGGCGTTCGCTCTCTCAGGGTGCATGACGCCACCATAGTCAAATACTACGCTACCGGACGGAACGTAAGGGAGACTGATGGATCGGATGCGATGGTGCGCTACAATCCGAAGGCTGTGGACGAACACATTCGACGTATTAGCAAACAGCTCAGCGAACAGCAATTGCGCATCAAACGCGACGATGTGTTCAGCGAAGCGTGGAATGCAGCCGCTTCATGGCAAGACATCCATAGTCCGGCGGCCTGGCATGGTTTTAAAGCCGTCGAACAGCAGTGGTTACTCGATCATAAGAACGATCTTCCGTCAACTAGCGCGATCGCCCGCTCACTCAGCCAGGTTCCGGAAGTCGGATTTGCCAATGTGCCAAATCCCGGGTGGTTGGACGGCATTTTGGACGTAACGCGGACTGCGGGTCAGTACCTTGGGCAGATCAATAAGATGGTGGAACGAGTGGCAAACGCCATGGCACCACCTTTGGCCGGCCTCGCGCGGATCAGCGAGGAACTCGCCCGTCCCGTACAGGGTTGGCAGCAAATGATTCGCAATATCCCCAAGCTTCAGAGTTTCGACGGTTTTTGGGACCAGATGCAGCCAATTATAAGAAATTTTGTGATCTTGATGAAGGATGCAGAGGAAGGACGTGCAGCCTTAAGGGCCAGCGAGTTTGGCTTCGCGGACCATTTCTGGAACATCTTTTATGTTCGGGGCTTTGCGCACATGCACCCCCAGACCAGAGATGCCAATATTACGCGGCAGCTGGTTTCCTACACGACAACAGAAATCTTCGTCGAGCAGCTTGGCAATGTAATTGGCGAGTCGAAACTGATGCACAAGAGGTGGCGCATCGTCGAGGCCGCCTGCGAGGCCCACGCAGCAAGAAAGTACGACTTAGCAGTACCGGCGACGCTCGCTCAGATAGAGGGCACCCTCGTGGATCTCATGCTCCTCAAGGATCTAGTCAAGAAAGAGAAGGGCCAGTTTTCTTGGTGGACGAGTATGGCAATTTCAAGCTCAACGGTAAAAGGAAGCGGCTAGGGCCCGTTACCCTTGGTCCTGCGATAAGGAACGCTAAGCTCAACGAGCACGAGAACCTCGGTGCGGCCTCCGAGTTTATCGCCAACACGTTGGTGCGGCGGCGCAATTCCGTCTTGCACGGGCACGATCTGACCTATGGTAAGGCGAAGTTCTCCGTTCAAGCATTGCTCATGCTGACGGTGCTGACGGAAGCGGTGTCTGA
>JALZNL010000012.1 GCA_030857715.1 Actinomycetota bacterium
GTGCGCTTGAGGTCGCGGGCGGCGGCCTCGGCGACCTGCATCCCGGCGCGGATGGAGCCTGTGATGGAGACCATCTGGGGGATGGGGTGCTCGACGACGGCGCGGCCGGTGTCCCGGTCGCCGCAGACCACGTTGAAGACGCCCGGCGGCAGGAACTCCGAGGCTATCTCGGCGAGCATCACGGTCGAGACGGGGGTGGTGTCAGAGGGCTTGAGGACGATAGCGTTGCCGGCAGCTATCGCCGGGGCGAACTTCCAGACCGCCATCATCATCGGGTAGTTCCAGGGGGTTACCTGGCCGATGACGCCGACGGGCTCGCGCCGGACAAAGGAGGTGTGGCCCTCCAGGTACTCGCCGGCCGACTTGCCTTCGAGGACGCGGGCGGCGCCGGCGAAGAACCGGATCTGGTCCACCGCCATCGGAATCTCTTCTTCCATCGTCAAACCAATGGGCTTGCCCGTGTTCTCGGACTCGGCACGCACGATCTCCTCTGCCCGCTCCTCAAGGGCGTCGGCGATCCTGAACAGCACGAGTTGCCTCGTGGCCGGCGTCGCGTCCCGCCACCCCTCGAACGCCTTCTCGGCCGCCTTGTAGGCCCGGTCCACGTCCTCCTTGCCCGAGGCCGGCGCCTGGGCGAAGACCTCGCCCGTGGCGGGGTTCGTCAAGTCGTAGAACCGTCCGTCGGCGGGATCTACGTGCTCCCCGTTTACGAAGTTCTTTATGTTCCTGGTCTGCGTCTGCATTCGGTGTTTCCTTTCTTTTAGCTTGTCAGCTAGTCAGCACTTCAGCTTGTCAGCTTGTTCGGGGTCCGGCTCTGGCGGTCTCGAGCACCTCTATCGCGCAGTTGCGGCCGGGCGCGCCGAAGACGGCGCCGCCGGGCCAGGTGCCGGCTCCGCAGAGGTAGAGGTTCTCGATGGGTGTGCGGTAGCCGCCGTAGCCGGGGACCGGGCGGCCCGAGAACATCCCATCCGGCAGGATCTCGCCGTGGAAGATGTTGCCGCCCGTTATACCGATCCGCTCTTCTATGTCCGGCGGTCCCAGTACTTCTATTCTTTCCACCGCGTCCGGTACGTTCGGCGCGTACTCGCCCAGCGAGTTCACGATGTTTGACCCGATCTCCTCCCGACGCTCCTCCCACGTCCCCTCGGCGAGCCGGTACGGCGCGTACTGGCAGAACAGGCTCATCGTGTGCTTGCCCGGCGGCGCGAGCCCGTCCTCCGTGGCGCTCTGGATGTACCCATCCATGAACGGGTGCCGGGACGGCTCGCCGCGCTCGCACTCTTCCCACGCCTCTTGCAGCGAGTCCATAGACGGGTTTATGACGATGCCGCCGGTGTGCTGCGGCCCGATCTCCTTTCCCGGCAGCGCCGTGAAGTCCGGCAACTCCCCGAGCGCCAGCAGCACCTTCACCACGGAGCCCTCGACGCGCAACCCCTTGACACCCTCGACGAGGTCGTCCGGCAAGTGTTTCTCGCCGACCATGCCGAGGTAGGTCCGGTGCGGGTCGGTGTTGGAGAGGACGACGTCGGCCTCGAAGGAGCGGCCGTCGAGGAGGTGGACGCCCTTCGCGGCGCCTTCCCGGATGTCTATTTCGGCGACCTCGGCATCGGTGAGGATCTCGGCGCCGGACTCGTGTGCGGAGGAGGCTATGGCCTGCGAGACGGCGCCCATGCCGCCGCGGACGTAGCCCCAGGCGCCCTGGTGGCCGCCGACCTTGCCCATGATGTGGTGGTACTTGACGTAGGCGGTGCCGGGGGTGCGGGGGCCGGCGTTCGTCCCGATCACGCCCCCCACGCACAGCACCGCCTTGAGCTCTTCCGACTCGAAATATTCGTCCAGGACCTCCGCGACGCTTTTCTTCGTGAGCGTCCGCCAGTCCTCCTCGCCTTCCGGACCGTCGAAGGCGCGCTCGATGTCCTCGTTGTCGGGGGCTGGTTTGTCCAGGAGCGGGCGCATACGGGCGATGATGCGGTCCCACATCGCCCAGTAGGCGTCGTAGGCGGTAACGTCCTTATTCGAGAACTTGGCTATCTGCTCCGCCGTCTTCTCGCCGTCGAGGTAGGAGATCATGTGCCGTCCGTCCGGGAAGGGGATGAAGTACTGGGGGTCCAGCGGGCGGACGTCGTAGCCGTGACGGACGAGCTCCAGGTCCCGGATCACCTCGGGCAGCAGCAACTGGCAAACGTAGGAGCAGGTCGAGATCCTGTACCCAGGCCATGGCTCCTCGGTCACGGTGGCGCCGCCGACGATCCCGCGCCGCTCCAGGACCAGGACCTTCTTGCCCGCCTTCGCCAGATACGCTGCAGCAACAAGCCCGTTGTGACCCGAACCGACCACGACCGCGTCGTAGCGGACATGTGCCCGATCAGACAACGTTGTTCCTCTCGAACTCTACCCTTGTGAGCTTCATCAGGTATTCCGGTTCGGGTTCTACGGGGACCTGGATCGTCTTGAAGAACCGGAAGCCGGCCTTCTCGTAGGCCCGGATCGCGGCGGTGTTCTTCGGCTCCGGACCGATGACGCACACCTCCACGCCGGGGTCCGAGAAGACGTGTTCGGAGAGGAAGCCCCGGATAATGTGCCTTCCGAGACCCCGGTGAAGGTACTCCGCCTCCCCGATAAACAGGTCAACGCCCGCCGAGTCCTCCACGTCTACCAGGCTCGCGTACCCTTCGTCGTCCGAGATCGGGTAGGACTGGATGTAGCCGATGGGTTCGTTCTCGTGCAGGATCACGAACGGCTTCGCCGAATCCCGGCCTTGGATGTAAGGCAGGTACTCATTCTCGATCTCCGTGTATGAGGTCCCTTCCGCGTACCACCAGCGCCGGACGTGCGGGGCGTTGAGCCAACGGTGCATCAGCTCCAGGTCCGATGCCCGCAGGTTCCTGAAGGAGATCCCGCGCGGGTCCATCCCGCCGGTCTCGCCTGACGCTTCGTCCATCTCGGCTAGTACCGGCAACGCTCGACCGTCTTCTGAAGCCTGGTTCTCGCGTCCGCCCGCAGCACCGGACCGTGGGCCATGACGACGGTAGCGAAGTCCTCCGCGAGCAGCTTCTCCGCGGAGCGTTTGGCAAGCGACGGGTCAGCGCAGAACGTTTTGCGGACCCCGACGCGTATCTTCCGCGGCAGGCACCCGAAGGCGTCGGCGGTGAAGAGCAGGCCATCCGAGTCCCTGAGGAGCGAGGCGTGCCCGAGCGTGTGGCCCGGCGTGGCGATGATCCGGAACCCCGACACCACGTCTCCTTCCCGCAGCACCTTGCCGACCGGCACACCCGGCGGCTGCGCGTTGCGGGACACGTAACGAAGGAACGCGTTGCTCGGCGGGTCGAGGCCGCGCCGGCCCGAGATCACGTCAGCCTCGTGGGCCGTCGCCCCGACCTCCGCGCCCGGCGCCCACTCCAGGAGGCCCTTCAGGCCGCCCGTGTGGTCGTCGTGCTGGTGGGTGATAAAGATGCGCTTCAAGCCTTCTGGCCCGGCTCCGAGCGCTGCCAGCGCGTCCTTTATGCGGTCCACGCTGCTCGCGAGGCCCGTGTCCACGAGCGTCCAACCGTCGTCGTTCTCAAGTAGCAGGACGTTGATGGCGTTCTTAAAGCCTATGGCGTCCACCCGGTAGACGCCCGGCGCTACGCTCTCCGGTCTCTCGGCCACGCTACATCACCCTCCGTCCCGGCTCTTCGCCCTTGCCATACGGATACCACCATTCCTTCTTCTCGACCCTGGGGTCGATGTGGACGTGTTTGGACTCCTGGAAGGCTTCGAGCCCCTCCCGACCCAACTCCCTGCCGATGCCGCTTCCGCCGTAGCCGCCGAAGGGGGCGGCGTCGTTGTCCGTCAGGGGATCGTTGATCCAGACCGTGCCAGCCCGAATCCCCCTGGCGCACTTCAGCATCTTCTCGAAGTCCCGCGTGTACACGTTAGCCCCGAGTCCGAACGGCACCGAGTTCGCGAGCTCGATGGCCTCGTCTAGGGAATCGACCTCCACCACAGGCACCACGGGACCGAAGGTCTCCTCGCTCATCACCCTCATGGACGCCTCGACGCCGGTCAGGACGGTCGGCTTGTAGAAGAAGCCCCGCTCCCCGTACCGCTCGCCGCCGGTAACGAGCTTCGCGCCCCTCTCCAGCGCCTGGCCAACGTGTTCCTCTACTTTCTGGCGGCCCTTCGCGTTGATCATGGGCCCGATGTCCGTCTCTCCGTCCATCGGGTCACCGATGTTGAGCGACTCGGCGAACTCCTTTGACGCCTCCACGAAGTCGCCCGCGACCTTCTTGTCCACGTAGAATCGCTCTGAGGAGGTGCAGACCTGCCCGGCGTTCAGGCAGGCGGCCCAGACGGCGCCTTGCGCCGCTATCTCCACGTCCACGTCGTCGCAGACGATAAACGGGTCCTTGCCCCCGAGCTCGAGGTTAGCCCGCATCAGACGCTCCGCCGCGACGATGCCGACCTTGCGGCCCGTCTCCTGGCTCCCCGTGAAAGCCACCATATCCACGCCCGGATGCCGCACGAGCGCGTCGCCCACCTCCCCGGCCCCGTAGACCGCCTGGAAGAGGCCGTCGGGAAGCCCCTCCATGAGCTCCATCATGCGCCGCGTCCCGAGCGGTGTTTCCTCGGAAGGCTTGAGGATGACGGCGTTGCCGGCGGCGATGGCCGGGGCGACCTTCCAGGCGGCCAGGAGGAGCGGGTAGTTCCAGGGGACAATGCAGGCGACGGTGCCCACGGGCTGCTTTATGACCATGGCGAGCTGCTGAGGCTCGATGGGGGCCGGGAGGTAGCCGATACTGTCGCGGGCGATCTCGCCGTAGTAGTCGAAGCAGGCCGCCGTCCACGTCACTTCGTCCCTGTTCTCGATAAACGGCTTGCCGCCCTCGCCGGTCATGATCCCGGCAAGCTCATCGGCGTGCCCGCGCAGGTTGGCCGAGATCTCGTGAAAGACCTCGGCCCGGTCGAGCCCCGCGAACCCCCGCCACTCCTCGAAGCCCCGCCCTGCCTTCTCCGCGACGGCGTCGAGCCCCTCGCGATCCGTCGTCGGGATCTCCTCTATGCTCTCTTCGGTCGCCGGGTTGACGACGGACAGGCGTCCGTTTAGTGCCATCTCTCCTCCGTTACCTCTTGTAGACCACAAAGGACGTCGCGTGGCCGACCGCGTCGTAGAGCGAACGGGCCGGGGCGTTGTACTGCTGGGTGTGCCAGTAGACGCGGTCCGCGCCCCGCCGGTCGGCCTCGGCGTAGACGCCCTCTATCAGGAGCCGTCCGGCCCCCGAACCACGTCCGTCGCGCGAGACGAAGAGGTCCTCAAGGTAGCAGTAGGTCTCCGTCGTCCAGGTGGCCGGGTGGAAGACCGCGTGCGCCAGCCCCAGGAGGCCGCCGTCATCGTCCTCCGCCACCAACCCGAAGAAACCGTCCGAGCCATCGCAGAGACGCCGGAAGGTCGCCTGCGTCACCTCTTCGGCCGGTTCGTTGCGGTAGAAGTCGTTGTACCCGCGCCAGAGGGGGAGCCAGGTGTCGCGGTCCGCGTCGCGGATGGGGCGGACGGTCGTCAAGGCTTTGTCCCGGTCTCTCGCGCTCTCAAGCGTTCTCCTTGCGGACCAGGAGGCGGCTGCCGCCGAAGATCAGGAACAGCGTCGCCACGAGGACCACCGTCGAGAGCGCGTTGATGACCGGGCTTACGCCGAACTTGATCATGGAATATATCTTCAGCGGCAGCGTGCTCGACCCCACCCCGCTGACAAAGTACGTGATGACGAAGTCGTCGAACGAGAGCGTGAACGCCAGCAGGCCGCCCGCCATGACGCCGGGCAGGATCAGGGGCAGCGTAACGCGGAAGAACGTCTGTACGGGGCTCGCCCCCAGGTCCTGGGCTGCCTCTTCGACCGAGCGGTCCATCCCGGCGAGGCGGGCGCGCACGACTATCGTGACGAAGGAGATCGTGAACGCCACGTGCGCTATCACGATGGTCGTGATGCCTAGCTCGAAGCCGACGGCCACGAAGAAGACGAGCAGGCTCACCCCGACCACGATCTCCGGCATCACCGTCGCGGCGTAGATGGCCGTGTCGGCGGCCGTCTGCCCCCGGAAGCGGTGGCGGGAGAGGGCGAGCGCCGTCATCGTGCCTATGACGGTCGCGATGAGCGTCGCGAAGACGCCGACCGTGAGCGACGTCCTGAACGCCTGAAGTATCGTCGGGTCGCTCAGGAGCTGCCCGTACCACTCGAAGGAGAACCCCGTCCAGACCTGCGTGCTGCGCGTCGAGTTGAACGAGAAGAATATGAGGACCGCTATGGGCGCGTAGAGGAACAGGTAGACCAGCACGGAGCCCAGGAGCAGGCCCCAGTCCGGCAGCCCGCTCGTCGTCCCTTTGCGGGAGCCTTTGGTCGTCGTCGCGGCCATCTAGACACCCTCCAGTTTATCCGAGCCGATGCGGCGGACGTAGAACATTATGGCGCCGAGCAGGAGGACGGCGAGCAGGACCGAGAGGGCGCTGCCGAAGGCCCAGTCGCGGGATTGGAGGAACTGGTTCTGGATCAGGTTCCCCGTCATCACCGTCTGCGAGCCGCCGAGCAGGTCGGGAATAACGAACTCACCCGCCGAAGGTATAAAGACCAGGATGCTGCCCGCGATCACGCCCGGCAGGCTCAGGGGGAAAGTTACCCGCACAAACGTCTGCCACCGGCTCGCCCCGAGGTCCTTGCCTGCCTCCTTCAGGCGCACGTCGAACTTCTCCAGCGCGGCGTAGAGCGGCAGGACCATGAACGGCAGGTACGAGTACGTCATGCCCATGAGGACCGCTTCTGGGGTAAAGATCAGGTTCACCGGGCCGTCGGTTATGCCGAGGAACTGAAGCGTCTTGTTGGCGATGCCGTTGCCGCCGAGGATCACGACCCAGGCGTAGGCCCGGATCAACAAGCTCGTCCAGAATGGGACCATGACGAGCAGGATCAGGGCGTTGCGCCACCTCCGGCCCTTGAAGACTATGAAGTACGCGAGCGGGTACCCGAGCAAGAAGCAGATCAGGGTCGTCAGCGCCGCTATCCCGAACGAGCGGACGATGATCTCCAGGTAGAGCGGGTCGAAGACCTTGAGGTAGTTGCCGGGGTTGAAGCCTAAAGTGATGCCGCCGTAGATCCCGCTCGTCCCGAACGAGTACACCAGGATAATGAGCAGCGGTATAAGGAAGAAGAGTCCCAGCCAGAGGGTGACGGGCGCCAGCAGCGCCGCGAGACCCGCTGACCAGCCTTTTGCCACGCGCTCCCTCATGTCAGGAGCTCTTCACTTCGGTGAAGATGCGCTCGTACTCGCGCGTCACCTCGCCCGTGTCCTCTATGACCTGCAGCCGCTCGAACTGCTCCTGTGTTGGCGAGTAAGTCGGAAGTTTCTTGAGCGCGTCGTCGATCATCGGCAGGGCGGCCTCGTTGGGAGTGGCGTAGTACGTGTAGTTCGAGAGCTCCGCACCTACCTCGGCATCGAGGATGTAGTTTATGAACTTGTGGGCGTTCTGCGGGTGCTCGGCGCCGTTGGGAATGCACATGTTGTCCGTCCAACGGGTCGCCGCCGGTTTCGGGATGACGTAGTCGAGGTCCTCATTCTCCGAGAGCGCGAGGAAAGCGTCTCCACTGAAGACGTGGCCGAGCAGGAGGTCGCCGTTCTGGACGAGTGGTCGGGCCTCCGTCGAGTCGAAGTAACCGCGCAGGAGCGGGTTCTGCTTCTTGAGCTCGGCCTTCGCCTCTTCGAGTTGGCCCTGATCGGTGGCGTTCACGGAGTAGCCGAGCTTGTAGAGGGCCGCGCCCAGGGTTTCCCTGGTGTCGTTTAGCATGGACATCTCGCCCTCGAACTCCGTGTCCCACAGTGGGTCCCAGGACTCGGGGAGTTGCCCTATTTCCTTCTTGTTGTAGAGGATACCGGTCGTGCCCCACTGGTAGGGGAGGCTGTACTCGTTGTTCGGGTCGTAGGAGAGGCCCTTGTACTCCTTGCCGACGTTCTTGGAGTTCGGGATCTGGGCCATGTCTAGCTTCTGCACGACGTCGGACTTGATCATGATCGCGACCATGTAGTCGCTTGGCACGATCACGTCGTACCCTGTGCCGCCGGCCTGCAGCTTCGCCAACAGGTCCTCGTTGGATGAGAAGAAGTCCTGCGTGACCTTTATGCCGGTCTGCTTCTCGAAGTCCGGCACGGTGCTCTCGGCCACGTAGTCAGCCCAGTTGTAGAAGTTGAGCGCCTTCTCCTCCGGGCCGCCCCCGCCGCCCCCGCTCTGCGCGCTCGTGTTCGGCTGGCAGGCCAGCACAGAAAGGGTCGAGCCGGCAACACCGGCCGCGCCCATCGTCCTCAGGAACCTGCCACGCGAGATCCTCTTCATCGTCAACCTCCTAGTACCAGACAGTTTTGCGCGTCCCACGACACGGAGACCCCGTCCCCCTCCGAGGGTCCCGCCGCGTCGAAGGCGTTCTGCTGGTAGAGCACCAGCTTCCCGCCCCCCTCCAACTCCACGATGTACTGCGTGCTCGCGCCCAGGTAGACGACCTGCTTTACCTCGGCCGCGCATACATTGTCCCCCGATTCTCCGAACCGGACCTTCTCTGGCCTGACCGCCGCGTCTACCTCCTCGCCCTCCTTCGGAACACCCTGTTCGCGCGCCACGGCCTCGACCCTCAAACCTTCCCGCGTCCGTAGCGTGACCTTATCGCCGTCGGCCACTTCGACCGTGCCGGAGAAGACGTTCGTCTGGCCGATAAACCCGGCGACGAATCGGTTGGCGGGCGTCTCGTAGAGGGTGGTGGGGCCGGCGAGTTGCTGGACCTTTCCCTCGTTCATCACCGCGATCCTGTCGCTCATCGTGAGTGCCTCTTCCTGGTCGTGGGTGACGTAGACGAAGGTGATGCCGACCTCTTCTTGCAGGCTCTTGAGCTCCAACTGCATCTCTTTGCGGAGCTTGAGGTCCAGCGCCCCGAGCGGCTCGTCGAGGAGCAGCACCTTCGGGCGGTTGACGAGGGCCCGGGCGAGCGCGACCCGCTGCTGCTGGCCGCCGGAGAGCATGCCAGGCCGGCGTTTCTCGAAGCCGGTTAGCTGCACCATCTCGCAGGCGTCGGCGACCCTGCTCGCGACCTCGTCCTTGGGGACCTTCGCCCGGCGGAGGCCGAAGGCGACGTTGTCGAAGACGTTGAGGTGGGGGAAGATGGCGTAGGACTGGAAGACGGTGTTGACGGGACGGCGGTACGGCGGGACGCCCTGGACCTCCTCGCCGGCAACGGATATTTCGCCCTGCGTCGGTTCCTCGAAGCCCGCGATCATGCGCAGCGTCGTCGTCTTTCCGCACCCTGAAGGTCCCAGCAGCGAGAAAAACTCGCCCTCGTAGATGTCCAGGTTCAGGTCGTCCACCGCCACGAACTCCCCGAACCGCTTGGTGATCCCCGCCAGCCGCACGGCGACGCCCCTCCCGGCATCTTCCTCTGCCCGCGGCGGACGTTCCCTGATCTGTCTGTCTTCCACTCTTATCCTCCTGTGCCCGTGGCCCCTGCTCGGGACCTTCCCTGTGAGAGATCTTCCCCGGACGAAGCCGTCCGATGGTAACCCGCGCCGCTGGTGGAGAGCATCGAGAGCACCTCCCGCGCCGCCCGATGACCGGATTCTACGGCGCCGTCCATGTACCCGTTCCACCTCGTTGCCGTCTCCGTCCCCGCCCAGTGCACGCGGCCCACCGGCTCCCGCAGCACCGGCCCATGGTCCAGGAAAAAGCCCGGCGTGGGCACGCCCGCGTAGCCGCCGCGCGCGTAGGGTTCAGTGCCCCAGTCGCACTCCGCGTAGCCGCGAGGATGGAGGGCCCCCTGCCCGAAGTACCGGGCAAAACATTCGAGGACCGCCCGTTTGCGTTCCCCGGCGGGTCTCTGTCCCCACCGGCGGGCGTCGGAGCCCAGTATGAAGCCGGTCAGGACGCCGGCATCTTCGCCGGGGGTCGAGTCGTCGCAGGTAACCTTGCAGGGTCCAGTGTCGCTCTCGGCCCGGCCGTTCATGCCCAACGCGCGCCAGAAGGGCGCGTCGTAGACGGCGTGGCACTTGATCACGGCCCCCATCGGCATCCGTTGGGACAGCCCATCGTGCACCGCAGGCAGCGCCGGAACGTACTCGATACGCCCGCGCAGGACGGGCGGCACCGCCACGACCACAGCCCCCGCCCTGACGGAGACGACGTCGGACTCGACGAGCGCCCCGTCGTCGTCCTGCAAGATACGGCGCACCGGAGAAGAGAGGACCACGCGCCCTCCCAACTCTTGCGCCATCCGGTCCGACAACTCTTGCGCGCCGCCGACGAGCCTGTGCTCTTCCGCCGAAGCCTCTATCTCGAAGAGCCCCCCGAAGCCGCCGGACGAGGCGACGTCCGAGAGCACGCCGAGCAGCGAGACGTCGCGCGGCTCGCAGGCGTACAGCGACTCCACCGCCAGGTCGAAGTAGAACCGCGCGCCCTTGCTCCGCGCGTGCCCGAGTTTCCACGACTCCAGCGTCTGCCCGTCCCACTCCTGCGCCTTCTCCGCCGTCCACGGTGCGTCGGTGGGGACCTCTCCGGCGAGCCGGCTCAATGCCTGGAAGGCCTCCCAGACTTCGGAAGACGCGCCCGGATCTCCGAAAGGGACGTCCCCGTCTTCCTCGTACTCCGAGCGGCGTCCGCCTTCGTGGAAGACGGTTCGTCCGGGGACCTCGGTGGGGAAGATCTCGACGCCGAGCTCCCCGGCCAGGGCGTTTATGCGCCGTTGCCCAGGCCCGATCCACTGCCCGCCCATCTCGACGGCTACCCCGCCGACGTGCCGGGTCATCGTCCGGCCGCCGACCCTGTCGTTCGCCTCTACGACCAGCACGGACGCCCCCGCGGCCTCCAGCTCCCTGGCCGCCGTGAGCCCGGCCAGACCCGCGCCAACGACCACCGCGTCCACCGTCTCGTTCCCCCGCGCCGGACCGTTCGTCATCCGCCCGTCCCCCCGGCTCCGGGCTTCGAGAGGCGCGCGGAAGCTTCCGTCTCCGCTGTCGCTGGTTTCTTGACGATTCTTCTCTTCACCCGTCTCCTCTTGCTCTGGGCTTCTCCCGCATTCCGGCCCCCTAGTGCTTGCCGAGCCGTTCGGCCAGGGTTTTGCCGGTCGGGGGCTCTCCGGTCCTTTCGGCGCGGTCGTCCGCCCGCATCAGGCCCCGCTGCACGTAGCGGGCGCCGAGCCAGCGCAGCGGCTCGGGCTCCCAGAGGCGCGGTTTGTGGTTCACGGTGGGCAGATGGGTTACGTCCGTGTCGCGGCCAAGGATAAGGTCGGCCAGCGTCCTGCCGGAGAGGTTCGCGGTCGCCACGCCCTGCCCGGTGTAACCGCGCGCGGTCGCGATACCTTCGGCCGGGTCGTAGGACATCGTCGGCATCCAGTCGCGGGGCATGGCAAGCGGGCCGCCCCAGGCGTGGGTGAACCGCGCGTTTTCGAGCGCCGGGAACCACTCCCGCGCCGTGCGGCGGAGCATCTCGTGGGTGGGCTCGTGCAAGTCGTACTCGTCTTCGACGCGCGAGCCGTAGTGGTAGGGCGCCCCGCGACCCCCGAAGAGTATGCGCCCGTCGGCGGTGCGCGAGAGGTAGTCCACCGTGTAGCGGCTGGACGCCACGCACTCGCGGCCCTCCCACCCGATCCCGGCCCACTGCTCTTCCGAGAGGGGCTCGGTCAGCACGATCAGGGAGTAGATGGGCAGCACCTGCCGGCGCAGCTTGCGCAACCGTGCCAGGTAGGCCTCCCCGGCGAGCACGACCGTCCGCGCCCGCACGTCGCCGCTGTCCGTTACGAGCCGCGGATTGGAGCCGGTCTCGAAGTCCGTGACGGGGGTGCCCTCGAAGATCTCGCCGCCGAGGCGCTCCACGGCCCGGGCGAGCCCGCGCGCGAGCCTGGCCGGGTGGATGGTCGCGCAGTGCGGGCTGAACAACGCGCCCTCTGCGCCCGTGATCCTGACGCGCCGCGCGGTCTCCGCTTCGTCGAGTAACTCGAGACCCTCGTCCAGGCCGAGGGCCCTGAGGGACTCGTAGGAACCTTCTATGCCCGGTAATTGGGCCGGTCCCCTGGCGACCCGGAGCTGCCCGCCGCGGAAGAACTGGGCGTCGATGCCCTCCGCGTCGGCGACCCGTCCGACCTCATCGACCGCGCCGCGCATCTCGAGCAGGAGGTCCCTCGCGGCCTCCGCGCCGAAGCGCCGCGCGAGCTCGCCTGGGGTCACCGGAAAGGCCGCGTTGCACCAGGCGCCGTTGCGGCCCGAGGCCCCGAAGCCAGCGGTCTCCGCCTCCAGCACCACCACCCGTAATGAAGGATCGCCCTTGAGCAGGTAGTACGCCGTCCAGAGGCCGGTGAACCCGGCGCCCAGGATCGCCACGTCCGCCTCGGCCGGGCCTCCGAGCGGCGGGCGGGGGACGATCTCCTCGCCCGCCGTCTCCAGCCAGAAGCTGAACGAACGGTAGTCCTTCTGGCTGGCGGGGGCGCTACTCCGCGTACCGGCGGTACGGGTCAAGCCCTCGCCCTCCACCTGCCGCGGGTCCCCGCATCCCCCACGCTAACCCCTGTAGCCCAGCTCTTTTTCGAGCTCCGTGAGGGCGTCGTCGGTGATCTCCGCTATACGGCTGAGGACCTCCCGATCAGAGACCAGCGCCGGGGAGAACTGGATGACGGGCTCGTCCTTGTCGTCGAAGCGGCAGATCAGGCCGCCCTCCATGAGCTTCCTCGAGAGCACGCCCTTGAAGTACTTCTGGTACTCGTCTCCTTCGAGCGGCGTCCCGTCGGCCTTCTCCGGGTTGATCTCGACGGCCCAGAAGAAGCCCATCCCCCTGACCTCCTTGACGACCGGGTGGTCCGCCGCCATGCGCCGGAGCTCGTCCCCGAAGTGCCCTTCGAGGTCGTGGACGTTCTGGAGCAGGTTCTCGCGCTCCATGATCGCGATGTTCTCCAGCGCCACCGCCGAGGAGACCGGGTGCCCCCCGAAGGTCGAGCCGTGCATGAACATGGACGCCCCGTCTTTGAGGGTGTGGGCTATCTTGTCGTTGACGACCACGCCGCCCATGGGGAGGTAGCCGGATGTCACGCCCTTGGCAAAGCTCGTCATGTCGGGGACGACGTCGAAGCGCTCGATGCCGAACCACTCTCCGAGGCGTCCGAAGGCGCAGATCACGGCGTCCGAGACGAGCAGCACGCCGTGACGGTCGCAGATCTCACGCACCCGCCTCCAGTAGTCCGGCGGCGGGACCAGGCACCCGCCCGCGTTCTGCACGGGCTCCAGGATGACGGCGGCGACGAGCTCGGGGCCCTCGGCCTCGATCATCTGCTCTATCGCGTCCGCGGCCCCCTCGGGGTCCTGCTGGGTGTTCTTGACGTGGAAGAAGCCGGAGGGCAGCGGCTCGAACGGGGCCTTGAAAGAGGGCAGGCCCGTCACGGAGAGCGCGCCCATCGTGGTCCCGTGGTACGCGACGTCCCTGGAGATGATCTTGTACCGCCCCGGCTCCCCGTTGACCTTGTGGTACTGACGGGCGATCTTGATGACGGTCTCCACCGCTTCCGAACCGGACGAGACGAAGAAGGTGCTGTTGAGGTCCCCGGGCGCTATCTCGGAGATCTTGGCCGCAAGCTCCAAACTCCTCGGGTGCTGGAAGCTCCAGTTGGGGAAGAACCCGAGCTCCTTCATCTGCTTCGCGGCGACCTCGGCGAGCTCCGCCCTGCCGTGCCCTACCTGCGTCGTGAAGAGCCCCGCCAACCCGTCTATGTATCTGCGGCCCCGATCGTCGGTTACGTAACACCCCTCGCCCGAAACTATGACCGGCAGCTTCGACCAGTCCTCGGAGTACGGTGTGAAGTGCAACATAAGGTTCTCCACACCCGCAAGCGGTGTGCTCTCCCCGTGTTCCCCGAGACCCCTCATCACGTCCATGCGATAACCTCCTCCAGCCTGAACCGGCCGGTTTCTTGTCCTTCACGAATACTACACAGTTACTGTAAGCCGATCAAGACGGTGCGCAGTATAGGGGGACGGGGCAGATGTGCCGTCGTACCGCGGGCCGGATTTGCGGGGGAAGTTTTTGTACGAGGGGCCAGCGCGGGCGTTGCGGTTGCCTTGCGGTTGTTACCGAAGTGTTATCCAAGCGTGACCGAAGCGTTACCCAGATGTCGCCGGGACGTTACGCGGCGCCTTTAAAGTTCAAATTACAGCAACCGGAGAGACCGGGGGCAAGGACGAAGGGAGCGGGCATGGGGCGGATGGTTCGGGTTATGGCGGCGGTGGCTACGATGGTGGTCTTCTCGACGGGCGTGGCCTTCGCGGCGACGCTGGACGGCACCGGGGGCGTGGACAAGCTCACGGGCGGGGCCGG
>JALZNL010000244.1 GCA_030857715.1 Actinomycetota bacterium
GGACTGGGGACGAGAGGAACTGGATTCCCGCGTTCGCGGAAATGACGCGTAAAGGAGGGCCTCCCTTGTCTACTCGCCCGCGGCCAGAACTCTCCCCCGTTAGAACGGACTCGAGCTGAAATGCTGAATGGTCGAGAGCGGGTGAGGGGAATCGAACCCCCATAACCAGCTTGGAAGGCTGGGGCTCTACCTTTGAGCTACACCCGCACGGCTCTCTGCGTGGTCCCGCCAGCTTCGCTGTCGGGGCGAGAGGATTTGAACCTCCGACCCCCTGCTCCCAAAGCAGGTGCGCTACCAGGCTGCGCCACGCCCCGCGGGGACCGGGCATGAGTATAACAAAGGAGATGGGTCTTTAAATCACGGTCGCCGGGGCTACCGCTTCGATCTCCTCGTCGAGGAAGCGGCCTCCGAGAGCGGCGAACTCTTCCGGGTCCGCGCTGCACACGAAGGTCGCTTTGCCTTCGTCGTCGACGTGGCGCGGGCGGCGGAGGCGGTCGCGGCGGGAGAGAACGCGGCCAACTTCGAGGGCGGTCTGGCCTGCGGAGGAGATCAGGCGCACCTCAGGCCCCAGGATGCGGTTGATGGGCGCGGAGATGAGCGGGTAGTGGGTGCAGCCGAGCACGACGGCGTCCACCCGCTGCCGCATGAGGGGCTCCAGGTATTCTGAGGCGACGGACTCCAGCGCGGGCCCGTCCACGATGCCTTTCTCGATCAGGGGCACGAACTCAGGACACGCCTGCTCGTAGACCTGGATGCCGGCGTCAAGCGAATGGACCGCCCGCCGGTACGCAGCACTCCTTGCCGTGAGTTGCGTCGCAAGCACCCCCACGCGCCGATTGCGGGTCTCCTCGACCGCCGCCCGGGCGCCCGGCTCCACCACGCCGATGATCGGGACGTCGAAGGACCGCTGCAAGGTCCTGAGCGCCGCCGCCGCCGCGGTGTTACAGGCGATCACGACCATCTTCACGTCCTGCTCGATCAGGTAGCGCACGATCTCGAAGGCGAACCACCGGACCTCGGCGGGGTCGCGCGGCCCGTAGGGGACCCGCGCCGTGTCCCCGAAATACACCGTGTGCTCGTAGGGCAGCCGGTCCCGGATCTCCGCCAGAACCGTAAGCCCGCCCACCCCGGAATCAAAAACGCCTATGGGCCGTGGATCACTCACGGGGCCCGATTATATCCGTTTGCCGCGCCTTCTAATAAACGCATGCCCGCGATGATCTCCTTCCACCGCGAAAACCGCCGCTTCAAGTACCGGATAGCCAGCCTCTGTGTCCACGATGGATACGTGCTTCTGACGAGGGCGGATCAAGACGACTGGATCCTGCCCGGTGGAAGGGTCGAACTCCTCGAAGACACCCGCACAGCCCTCCGGCGCGAATTGATCGAAGAAACTGGGTACGAGGCGGAGATCAACAACCTGCTCTGGATCGTCGAAAACTTCTTCCATCTCGACGCCACCGACAACCACGAACTGGCCTTCATCTACGCCATCTCCCCCACAGACCCGACTACTCTGAACAACGCATGGAACCACCGGACCACCAATGGAGATACCCTCATCGAACTCCGGTGGTTCAAACTGGACCATCTCGAAGCCGTCGACTTCAGACCAGCCTTCCTCAAGCCCCACCCGAGACACCACAGCACATGGTCGTAAGAGAACCTCATCAGAAAGAAGCTGATTGCTGAAAGCCGCAAAGCGGCGTGCTGAAAGCGTAGGCGAAGCCGGAGCGTGCTGACAAGCTAGGGCCCCGGAAGGATTTCTCCTTCCGGGGCCCGTCTCAGTGGAGGCGGCGGGATTCGAACCCGCGTCCGCGAGCGCGCCGTCCGTGAGATTCTACGAGCGTAGCTCCCGGTTTAGTTTCGCCTCTCGCGACGGACCGGGGCGCCGCCGCGGGGCTAGCCCGTTAAATGTCCCCCAGAGGCTCCGGGCCAGAACCCCAGGGGTGGAGCCCACTTAATGACACCGGACCCCGGGCCGTGGGCCGCCCGGACCGATGGGCTACTCAGTTAATTAAGCAGCCAGAGCCATTTCGTTGTTGGCGTGTATCTTTGGTGCCGGCGTTTTACGAGTCTCCAGCAAACTCGGCTCGTCTCACTGAACGCTGACCACTCCCGTCGAAGCCAAAACGCCCCCTTTGACAGCGGTGATTCTATCATTTTGCGGGGGTGAATCAATAGGTAGAGCTAGTCAGCACTTCAGCCTGTCAGCTTTTCGGAGGTGCTCGGCGCGCCAGCCGATGGTGTACGCGGTCCGACTGACGGGCTGAGAGCCGCCCGCAGGGCGGCGGGCTGAGATGCTGACTAGCTCTACCGGCGCAGGCTCTCCTTGACGGCTCGTTGCATCTCGCGTTCGACGGTCTTTCGGGCGATGTCGCGGCGTTTGTCATACTCCCTCTTGCGGCTGGCGACCCCGATCTGGAGCTTCAGGACGCCGTTTTTGGAGTAGAGCTTGAGCGGAACGAGGGTGTTGCCCTCGGTCAAGGTCTTGCCGATGAGGCGGTCGATCTCCTTGCGGTGGAGGAGCAGCTTGCGGTCGCGCGTCGGGCGCTGGTCCCGCTGTGTCGCGTTCTCGTAGGGCGATATGTGGGCCCCGATCAGGAACACCTCACCGTCGCGCACCCGCGCGTAGCTCTCCTTGAGGTTGGCCCGGCCCTCGCGTATGGACTTCACCTCGGGCCCGGTGAGCGCGATGCCGGCCTCGTAGGTCTCCTCTATGGTGAAGTCGTGCAGCGCCTTCTTGTTTCGCGCAAAGTCTGTCATAGTCGTTTCACCACTCTTAACTCAGCCCGCCTCATGAGCGGGAGTACGTCGATCAATTCTACCAGCACCCGGTCCCCCACCCGGTAGGAGGCCCCGATGGTGTTGTTGGAGAGCACCACACCACTCGGCTCCAGCTCCCACCAGCCGGGAAGCTTGCTGACGTGTACGAGGCCGGTGGCGCCTGTCTCGAGTTGGACGAAGAGGCCGAAGGAGGCGGTGCTCACGATGATCCCTTCGAGGTCCTCTCCGACGCGGTCGCGCATCAGCCACATCAGCGTGTAGTCGTCGGCGGTGCGCTCGCAGATCGCGGCCCTGTATTCACGCTCGGAGATCTCCGCGGCGACCGCCGGGAGGTCCTCGGGGCCATCGTCGTCCAAGAGCGCCCGATGCACCAGGACGTCGGAGTAGCGACGGATCGGGGACGTGAAGTGCGTGTAGTGCTCCAGCGCGAGCCCGTAGTGCCCGTCGTCGTGGGGAGAGTACAGGGCGCGCGGGATGGAGCGCAGTATCAGGTAGTTTACCGCGTCGGACTTCGCCATCTGGGAGATGGTGCCGAGGTTCTCCGGCGTCGGCTCGGCCTGCATCCCGACCGCCCCAAGCCTCTGGGCCAACGTCTCCATCGACTCCTCGTCCGGCCGCTCGTGCACCCGGAAGACGCCGCCCCTCTTGCCAGAGAGCATCTCCGCCACCGCCTCGTTGGCGAGGACCATCAACTCCTCTATGAGCTCCCGCGCCTCCGTCGAACGCCGCGTCGTCGCCCCGACAGGAACGCCGTCCACGCCCAACTCGTACTCGGGCTCCCGCCCGCCCAGTTCCAGCTTGCCCCGGAGTGCGGCCCTGGTCTTCAGGCGCCTCGACAGCTCGTAGGCCGCCCTGACGAGGTCCGGCTGCTCGGTCTCCCCGTCCCCCGTGAGGAAAGCGTCCACGCCCGCGTAGGTGAGCCGCGCGTCGCTGACGATGAGGCTGCGGTACGCCACGGCGCTCTTCGTCTCCCCGCTCTCGGAGAGTTCCATCTCGGCCGTCACCGTCGCCCGCTCCACGCTCGGCTTCAGGGAGCAGACGTCGTTCGAGAGGCGTTCGGGCAGCATCGGCGCCACGGTGCCGGGCAGGTACACGGAGTTGCCGCGGAGGACGGCCTGACGGTCCAGCGCGGAGCCCGGCTCGACGTAGTGCGTGACGTCCGCGATGTGGACCCACACCCTGTAGCCGTCGGCCAGGCGCTCGACGGAGATCGCATCGTCAAAATCCTTCGCGTCGTCGCCGTCGATGGTGACCGTCGGCAGGTGGCGCAGGTCCCGGCGCTCCCCAACCGGCCTGCCGGCCACCGCTTCGGCCTCTTCCTCGACCTTGCGCGGGAACGTCCGTCCGATCTGGATGGAAGCAAAGAGGGCTTCGTAGACGTTGCGGGGATCGTCGGAGGGCCCGATCACACGGGTCACCTCCCCGCGCAGTGAGCGGTTCATCTCCCTGGCGTTCACCAGCACGATGTCCCCCGCCTCTGCCCCGCGCCGCACCTTGCGGCCCACCAGCACCGGACGCCGCTCCTCCACGAACAGGGGATCGGCGACGGAATACTTGCCGCGGCGTACCAGCACGGCAGGGATGATCAAAGCCCGCACCCGGTCTGGAAAGTCGTGAGAAACACCGCCTAGAGTCTACCACTGGCTCCTCCCTTCGGTCGTCGCGCACGCTGCGCCCTTGCGGGCTCCGCTTGTCAGCACGGCGCTTCGCGCCTCTCAGCACGTCCCCTCCGGGGATTTTCAGCACGCAGCCTGACGGCTGCTTTCGGCTTTCTGGCGGGTGGAATTGCTCCACGCGGTGTACGAAATTCTGCACGAAACGACGCTTATGGCTCCTTGTACGCTGCCGGGCCAGCGTAGGCGAAAGCTAAAATGCTGAGAGTGGAGGCCGCAGGCCGGAACGTGCTGAGAGCGGAGCCCGAAGGGCGCAGCGTGCTGAAAGCCTCCGAAGGAGGCGTGCTTCACGGTGGCGAAGCCAGCGTGAAATAGAAC
>JALZNL010000245.1 GCA_030857715.1 Actinomycetota bacterium
CATAGCAGAGGCGCCGCAGGAGAAGGCTGCGGACCGCGCCACGACCGCAAGGCGCCTCGTCTCGGAGCTCTCGCCGTACAGGTGGACGTTCGCGTGGGTTATGGTCCTCGTGGTGCTCGGGGCCGTTTCGCAGGCGGGCGGGCCGTGGCTGATCGGGCGCGCCATCGACCTCTACATCCTGGAGGGTGACGCCGCCGGGCTCACCCGCACGATGCTCTACTTGCTCGCGATCTACGCGCTAGGTACCGTCGCCTCTCGCGGACAGGTCTACGGCATCGGCGCCGTCGCCCAGCGGCTGCTGGCGTCGCTGCGGGCCAGGATCTTCGACAGGCTCCAACATCTGCCGCTGCGCTTCTTCGACCGGCGGCCCGTGGGCGACCTGATGAGCCGCGTCACCAACGACGTGGATACCCTCAACCAGCTCTTCTCCCAGGGTCTCACGCAGTTGCTCGGCTCCATCTTCAGCCTCGTGGGTATTCTCGTGGCGATGCTCGTCTTGCAGTGGAACCTGGCGCTCGCCTGCTTCGCGGTCATCCCGATCATGCTGCTAACGACCGCCTTCTTCGCCCGGCGGGCCAGAGAGGCCTTCCGCCTGACGCGCGTGACGGTCGGGGACGTCTCCGCCGGGTTGCAGGAGGACATCGTGGGCGTGCGCGAGGCACAGGCCTTCAACCGGACGGAGAGGAACATCGCGCGCTTTCGGGAGCGCAACGCGGCCAACAGGGACGCCAACGTGCAGGCCGTGGCGATCACGTCGGCCTTCTCCCCCGCCATCGACGTGCTGAGCACGCTGGCGACGGCGCTCGTGATCGGCTACGGGGGCTACCTGGTCTTTGCGGGTTCGATCTCTGTCGGCGTCCTAACCGCGTTCCTGATCTACGTCCAGCAGTTCTTCCGCCCCGTACAGCTCGCCTCCCAGTTCTACACCCAGGCCCAATCCGCCCTCGCCGGCGCCGAACGCATCTACAACATCCTCGATGAGGAACCCGAGCCGCCGGATCCGCCGGGCGCCCGGAAGGTCGGGCGGATCGAGGGCCGCGTAACCTTCGAGCGCGTAACCTTCGCCTACGAGCCGGGGCGTCCCGTGCTGCGGGACGTGGACTTCGGGATCGAGCCGGGCCAGACCGTGGCGCTCGTCGGCCCCACGGGCGCGGGCAAGACGACCATCGCGAGCCTCATCCCCCGCTTCTACGACGCGACCGAAGGGGCCGTCAGCATCGACCGCCGGGACGTGCGGGAGTACGCTCGCAAGGATCTGCGGGAGAACATCGGGATCGTCTTGCAGGAGTCCTTCCTGTTCTCCGGCACCATCGCGGACAACATCGGCTACGGTCGGTTGGGCGCTTCGCGCGACGAGATAGAGGCCGCCGCCAGGACGTTGGACGCGCACGGGTTCATCGCCGAGCTTCCGGACGGGTACGACACGGAGCTCGGCGAGGGTGGCGGTAGCTTGAGCCAGGGGCAGCGGCAGTTGCTCTCGTTTGCGCGGGCCGTCCTAACCGACCCGCGCATCCTCATATTGGACGAGGCGACGAGCAACATAGACACCAGGACAGAGAAGGTCATACAGGACGCGCTGGCAACGCTCCTGAAGGGACGGACGAGCGTCGTGATCGCCCACCGCCTCAGCACCATCCGGAACGCGGACGTGATCCTCGCGGTCAGGGACGGCCGCGTCGTCGAGCGCGGCACGCACGAGGAACTGCTAGCCCTGGGCGGCCTCTACGCCGAACTGTACCGCCGTCAATTCCGGGAGCCGGTCCGTTCGTGAGAGAAAGACCCACCTTCCCGTCGTGAAAAGGCGAGCGTGTTCTGCCGGGAGATGCGTGCCGAAGACCCCGCACCATACAGGCAAAGGTCCGTAACGGCGCCAACATCCTGCGGGAAAGGACGATGGTAACATGCCGGCGGGCCACTCGGGTTCGGCCAGGGATCAGAGACGGGAGACAGATGAGCGTGGGAACATCGGGCATCCACCACGTAACGGCGATAAGCGACGGGCCGCAGCGAAACGTGGACTTCTACGCCGGCATCCTCGGCACCCGGCTGGTCAAGAAGACCGTGAACTTCGACGACCCCGGCACCTACCACCTCTACTACGGCGACGGCGGCGGCACCCCCGGCACCATAATGACCTTCTTCCCCTGGGAAGGCGCCCCGAAAGGCCGGATCGGCTCGGGCCAGGTCATCACGACCTCCTACTCCATCCCAGCGACCTCCCTCGGCGACTGGACGGAGCGCCTCGTCGAGCACGGCGTCCGCTTCGAGAAGCCCCACGACCGCTTCGGCGACACGGTTCTCGCCTTCGAGGACCCCGACGGCCTGCGGCTGGAGATCGTGGCCGCCGACGACCGGCGCGTGGGCTACGCCAGCGGTCCCGTCCCTGCCGAGCACTCGATCCGGGGCTTCCACCACGCCGCCCTAGCCGTCCGTGACGCCGAAAGGACCACCAAACTCATGACGGACCACCTCGGCTTCCGGCAGGTGGACGAGGCTGAGAACAGGGTGCGCCTCGCGGCGGGCGACGGCGGCCCCGGCAACCTGGTGGACGTGATGGACGCGACGGGCTTCCCGAGGGGCGGCACGGGTGTGGGCACCGTCCACCACATCGCCTTCCGCGTGCCGGACGAGGAGGCGCACCTCGCCATGCGCGAGGAGGTCGCCCGGCTCGGCTACGACGTCACGCCCGTGCTCGACCGGAACTACTTCAGGTCCATCTACTTTCGCGAGCCAGGCGGCGTGCTGTTCGAGGTCGCCACCGACCCGCCCGGCTTCGCCGCCGACGAGGACGCCGAACACCTCGGCGAGACGCTCAAGCTCCCGCCCTGGCTCGAAGAGCGTAGAGGCGAGATCGAAGATGTACTCACCCCGCTTCGCGTACCCGGCAAGGAGGACGCATGAGCGCCGAGTTGGCAGGCTTCGCCCACAACTTCCTTCCCGGCGAGCCGGACGGGTCCGGCGTCACGCTCCTCCTCCTCCACGGGACGGGCGGGAACGAGGACGACCTGATCCCATTAGGCCAACAGCTCCTCCCCGGCGCCGCCATCCTCAGCCCCCGCGGCAAGGTCTCAGAGCACGGCGCCCCCCGCTTCTTCCGCCGCCTCGCCGAAGGCGTCTTCGATCACGAAGACCTCCTCCTCCGTACCCACGAACTCGCCGACTTCGTAGACCAGGCCACCAACCAATACGGCTTCGACCGCCAGAAACTCGTCGCCGTCAGCTACTCCAACGGCGCCAACATCGCCGCGAGCCTGATGCTGCTCCATCCGGATCTTCTCCGGGCCGCCGTCCTTTTCAGGGCGATGGTCCCGTTCGAGCCAGAGGAGACGCCCGACCTCTCCGGGGTCCCAGTCTTCCTGGCGGCGGGACGACGGGACACCATGATCTCGCCTGACAACACCGAACGCCTCGCCGCCATCCTCCAGGAAGCGGGCGCGGACCTGGACCTCCGCTGGAAGAACACGGGCCACCCCCTCACCTACGAGGAGATCGAAGAGGCCAGGGAATGGCTCCCTCGCGTCCTGAATCCGAACGGAGACCAGACAACACAATAACTTACGAAACTCAACGGGTTATCAGGCCGACTCCCGACACCCGCTCGCGTCGATCCTTGATGTTCCTCGTTCTACCTTCTAAACTCTAGCCAGGCTAGACAGGAGGTAGTGATTATCCGCACGTGGCAGCTTCAGGAGGCCAAGAACAAGTTCAGTGAAGTGGTGGAGGGGGCGGTCAACGAAGGTCCGCAGGTCGTGACCCGGCGTGGGGTAGAGACGGCGATCGTGCTCTCTTACGCCGAGTACCGAAAGATGTTGCTCGGTGGTCAGAAGCTGTCCGAGTTTTTCCGGCAGTCCCCTCTTGCTGGCGTTGATCTGGACCTCGAAAGAGACCGGAGCCCCGCCCGCGACGACGTGCCTCTGTGAGGTACCTGCTCGATACCAACGTGGTGTCCGAACTCGTTGCCAGGCGGCCCGACGGAAAGGTGGTTCGCTGGGTGGACGGCCTCGACCCGGGCAGCACCTACTTGAGTGTGATCACCATCGGCGAGATAAACAAAGGCATCGAAAAATTGCCGGACTCCCGACGCAAGGACACCATACGCGAATGGCTCTCCGGAGACCTTTTGCTCAGGTTCGAGGGACGAATCCTGACGATCGACGTGGCCGTGATGCTGGCGTGGGGCGCGCTTGCCGCTGAATCGGAGGGCCGGGGCAGAACCATGCCGGCGATGGACTCCCTGATCTCAGCCCAAACGCTCCACCACGACCTCGTACTCGCCACGCGCAACGAAGACGATTTCAGACACACGGGGGTACAGATCCTAAACCCCTGGAACCAGGATTAACAAGCTCAAAGAACCTGCCCAAATGGCTAGTTGTCAGTGGTGTTACAATTTTTTTCAGCGCTGATAGGGCGCGTATTTGGGGCTGAAACAAGCATTTAACAATCGCATTCTGAAGGGCGGGGCAGCATGGCGAAGCCGGTGATACTGGCGGTGGACGACGACCCCCAGGTCCTGTGGGCGGTGGAGCGGGATCTTCGGCGGCGCTACGCGAGGGAGTACCGCGTTCTGCGGGCGGATTCGGGCGAGTCGGCGCTGGACACGCTGGGTAAGCTGAAGCTGCGCGGGGACCCCGTGGCGCTGTTTCTCGTGGACCAGAGGATGCCGAAGATGACCGGCGTCGAGTTTCTGGAGGCCATCTGGCAGTTCCCCGACGCCAGGCGGGCGCTGCTTAAGGCTTACTCGGATACCGAGGCGGCTATTCGGGCGA
>JALZNL010000246.1 GCA_030857715.1 Actinomycetota bacterium
ATCGCACCCTTCGAGAACGGGCTCGAAGGGTCCACCGAGACGACCCCGACCCGTCTGTCTTCCTTCCGGTACAGCCCGATGAGCTTGGCGATGATGCTGCTCTTGCCCACCCCGGGCGGCCCCGTGAAGCCGACGGTGAGGGCGTCGCCGGTCCTGGCGTAGATCTCCGCTATGATCCCCGGCGTCTCCGAATCTTCGCGCTCTATCTTGGAGATGACTCGCGCCAGCGCCCGCCGGTCGCCGGAGAGCAGCCTCTCGACCAGACCGCCCTCCGCCACCCCCTTTAAGCCCACTCCGTGTCGAGCCGCGGCGGCTGCGTGAGCGTCTGGAACACGACGCAGTACTGCTCGGTCTTCTTCTTGAGGCCCTCGAGCTCCTCCTCCGAGGCCTCCGGCGCCTCGATCTCGAACCGCGTCCGGATGCTCTCGAAGCCGACCGGCACGTCCTTCGAGACGCCGAGCGTCCCCGCTAGGTCCATCTCCCCCGTTACCGTCACCTCGATGCGTTCGGCCTCTATGCCCATCGCCCCGGCGACCATCTGGCAGGTGACCTGGGCGCAGGCGGCGAGCGCCCCGAGGAGCAGGTCCCCTGAGCAGGCGGCCGTACCGGCGCCGCCGACGCCCGCGTGGGCCTGGGCCTCGTAGACCGCGCGTCCGATGTCCACGGAGCAGGAGATCGGAGTGTCCTCCTGGCTCGCCTTCGCCTCCAGCGTGATCCTGGACGAACCAGGCTCGCTCCGGTACTTGTCCTTCAACGGCTTCTGTACGGCCCTGAGGTCCATGCTCCTCCTCGCGTATACCCACTCGAAAGTCCAGAGTACGACAAGCCCCCCGCCGCCACAAGGCGCGCACCCGTCGCGCTGCATGTGTCGCGCATGTGTTACTCTTTTTTACATGACGAAGATGATCCAGATCCGGAACGTCCCCGACGACCTTCACCGCAAGCTGAAAGTTCGGGCGGCGCAGGAAGGCATGACGCTCTCGAACTATCTGCTTTCGGAGATAGAGTCGGTGGCGAAGAGGCCTACGATGAGAGAGTGGCTCGAGAAGGTGAGTCGCGACGAGCCGGTCGAGGTGGACGAGATGCCGGAGGTGACGATCCGTCGGATGCGTGATGCGGACGATCCCCGCGGCCTCGGTTAGACGTACGTGATCGTGCTGGACGCGTCGGCGGCGGTGGCCGTGCTGCTGAACCTCGGCTCGGGCGCCCCGCGTATCCGGGAGAGGATGGACCGGGCGGGCGACGACCTACACGCGCCGCACCTTTTCGAGATCGAAGTCCTGAACGTCTTGAGGCGCTACGCCCTGAACGACAAGCTCTCCCCCGCCAGGGCACACCTGGCCCTGGACCGGCTCTCGACCATGAGTATCTCCCGCTACCCCCACACCGCCATGCTCCCTCGCATCTGGGAGTTGCGGAACAACGTCTCGGCTTACGACGCCGCTTATATCGCGCTTGCCGAGACGCTCGAAGCTACCCTCGTCACCCGGGACGCTCGGCTGGCACGGGCTCCAGGTATCCGCGCGGAGGTCGAGGTGTATACGTAGGGTCGTCCGTTCCCGTCAGCGTGGGACCATCTATTACCATTAGAATACGGGCGTCGGCTTGTGGGGACCCGTGAGGAGCAGGAATGAATAAGAAGAGGCCGCGGTTCGCTCTCGACACGACCGGAGCATACAGTGGCGACACGACCTTCCTGATACCCGTTGCGGATCTCTATCTATTGGGACTGCTCAACTCGACAAGCGTTGAGGACTTCTTTATCGAGGTCGGTGCGACGGTCCGCGGCGGCTACCTTCGGTTCAAGCGCCAGTACGTACAGCAGATACCCATACCCAAAGCCCCCGCCGCCGACCGTGACGCCATCGCCGAACTGGTGCAGAAGTGCCTGGACGCGAGGGGCGTGGGTTGCGAGGAGTGGGAGGCGGAGATAGACGGGCGGGTGGCGAAATTGTACGGATTATAGGTCAGCAAAAGTCTTGAGGATGTTACGCGACCATGAAGGCGTCGAGATCCGTCTGACCGACGAGCGGCGGACGCACGTCCTGGAGCACCCGGAGATGTCGGACATGGAGACGGGGATCGAAGAGACGCTGCTCCGCCCGCAGCTCATCGTGCGGTCCCGCAGCGACGAAGAGGTCCGTCTCTACTACCGCTTCTACTCCGAAACCCGCGTCGGTGGTAAATTTCTTTGCGTGGTGGTCAAGGTTCGTGTGGACGATGCGTTCGTGATCACCGCTTACCTGACCGACAAGGTCAAGGAAGGAGAATCCTTGTGGAACGCGACGTCGTAAAGCTCTGGTACGACCCCGAAGGCGATTACCTCGAAGTGACCTTCGAGCGCAAGGACGGCTTTTTCCGCGAGACGGAGGACGACCGGGTCATGGAGAGGGTGGACGGGGAAGGTAACATCCTCGGCTTCTCCATACAGAAGGTCAGCTCCCTGAAGGGAAAGCCCTTCGAGGTGGCGCTCACCTGACGCTTCGGCGGTACGCTAGGCTGACCGGTGAGGCTGAGGAGCGATGGTCGAGAGGGCGGATACGAAGATAGACCGCGCGCTCCTGGAGGGGGTGCGCCGGCGGGCCGCGGAGGAGGGCCGGGGAGAAGAGGAGATCATCGAGGAGGCCGTCGGCCGCTACCTGCGCGAGGACGCCGCAGGGCGAGGAGCGGAGCGTCCCTGGCCCCGCTACCCGCTCTTCGACAGCGGAGATCCTACCTTCGCCGAGCGGGTCGAAGACGAGCTCGCCGGCTTCGGCGAGCGGTGATAATCGTCGACACGGGTGGCCTGTATAATTTCCTCAGAGGTAGGATCGAGTGACCGGCAAGAGGACGAAGTCGAAACCCATCAGGAAGGGCCGCAAGAGCCCTCAGCAGTTCGCCCGTCGCGCGCGTGAAATTCAGGACCATCTCATCGCCCAGGACCGCTGCTTTTCAGACTCTACCGAGATCGTCAGGGCCGACCGCGAATCCCGGTGAACGATCCCTCCCCTCGCACGCTGGTCCTGGACACCAGCGTGGCGGTCAAGTTCTATCTGCCGAAAAGCCTTATGGAAGAAGCTCGCCGGCTGCGCACCCTGGTGGAGGACGAAGCTGCGGAGCTTATCGCCCCCAGTACCATCCAGCCGGAATTGTGGAACGCCCTCTGGCAGCAGCACCGCCGGGCCGATCTACCGTTGGAGGTGGTTCGGAACATCTGGGAAGAGTTCTCCGAAGACCCTGTATTATTCTTCGAGATAGACGCCCTGATGCCCCGATCCGTGGAGATAGCCGCTAACTCCGGCGCCATCGTCTACGACGCTTTGTTCCTCGCCCTTGCCGAAGAGACGGAAACGGTGATGATAACCGCGGACGACAGGCTCCTGAAGACCTTGCCCGAAACGCCGTTCGCTGGACTCGCCCACTATCTCGGCAACGTAACCGACCTTTTATAGTCTTCACCTTTAGTCGAGCCATTCGAGAGGTGCTTCGCAACAAGGTGCGAGGAGTGGGAGGCGGAGATAGACGGGCGGGTGGCGGCGCTGTACGGATTGTAGGGGACACTCCTGCTTCGAGACTCTCTTTACCGTTCGTGACCCCGTCACTGGTAGAATGGATGGCTTTGGTAGATACTATTGAATATACCAAAACCTGGAGGCGAGGTGTTTGGAAGAGGCGAGTTCGAGTGGGATGACGACAATATCGGCCATATTGCCCGGCACGAGGTGGAACCCTGGGAAGCCGAGGAGGCGGCGCGGGACACCGACCGCGTTCATTTCCGTACCCGCAGTGGACGCATTTTCGTGATCGGCATGACGGAGGTCGGGCGTATGTTGGCAGTGGTTCTGGAGCGCAAAGAGAGAGGTTGGTCGCGCGTGGTAACGGCGCGGGATGTGATCGAGAAAGAGAAAAAAGCCTACAGGAGGCGCAACCGATGAACGAGAAGAAGATAACCCCGCTCAGCGATCCCTCGGAGATACCGGAGGACATGACCGAAGAGGAAGAACGAGAGTTCTGGGACACCCACGGGGTAACGGAGGAGTTTCTAGAAAAAACGGAGCCGGTACCCGAAGACGAACTCCCGCCGGTCCGGCCCCGGACCCGGCCCATATCTCTGCGCTTCGACGACGACACGCTCAAGCGTCTCAGGTTGCTGGCGGAGAAGAAGCACAAAGGTTACCAGACCCTCCTCAAGGAATTCGTCGCCGAGCGCCTCTACGAAGAAGAGAAGCGCGAAGGCATTATTCCGACGCGGTGATCCCGCACCCCGAGGCCATCGCCGAACTACTGGTGCGGAAGTGCCTGGACGCGAAGGGCGTGGGTTGCGAGGAGTGGGAGGCGGAGATAGACGGGCGGGTAGCGAAATCGTACGGGTTGTAGCTGCGCTTTTGTCATACTCGGTGTCTTATGGGCCATTTTGTGACACAATGTGGTCACAAATTGAGTCGCGTTTCGACCGGAGGAAGGAATGACGATAAAGGACGTTGGGGTGAGGGAGTTCAGGGACCACGCCTCCAGCTATCTGTCGGGGGACGAACCTCTGGCCGTGCGGCGGCACGGGCGGGTGCTAGGGTTCTACCTCCCGGTAAAGCACAAGAGCGACGGGGAGGAGCTTCAGGCGGCTCTGCGAGAGCTTGGCGAGAGCCTGGCTGAGCTCCGGGAGGCGAGCGGGCTCTCGGAGGAGGATCTCGTCGAGGAGCTCGTGCCGAAGAAGCGTGAAGATCGGGGCGAGTAGGCGGCCGGCGTCTTGCGCCTGGTCGTAGACGCCAGCACGCTCGTCGGGGAGT
>JALZNL010000247.1 GCA_030857715.1 Actinomycetota bacterium
CACGCGCTCGCCTCCGTTTCAGTCCGGTCCTCTTCCGTCCGTTTTTCTGTCCGCGCGCCTTCGTCCCGTTCGGCGCGGTGCCCAGTGAGTTCCAGGAACACCTCGTCAAGGGTGGGGCGCCTTAGCGCTATGTCCTCGGCCTCTATGCGGGCCTCGTGCAGCGCGCGGACCACCCCGGTGAGCGCGGGAACCCGGTCCCGCACCGGTACGCTGACGCGGCGAGCGTCGGGATCGGTCTCTGCCCGCGCGCCGGCCACCCTGCCGGCGAGCGTGGCGGCCGAGTGCAGATCCTCGGCCGCGCGGACCACGACGTCGATCCTGTCTCCGCCGATCCTGGACTTCAGTTCCTCCGGCGTCCCCTCTGCAATTGCCCGTCCCGCGTCGATCACGCAGATCCGGTCGGCGAGTTGGTCGGCCTCGTCGAGGTACTGGGTCGTGAGCAGCACCGTGGTGCCATCCGCCACGAGCGAACGGACGGCCTCCCATACTTCGTTGCGCCCGCGCGGGTCGAGCCCGGTGGTGGGTTCGTCCAGGAAGAGCACCCGCGGGGCCAAGATGAGGCTCGCGGCGAGGTCCAGCCTGCGGCGCATGCCCCCCGAGTAGTCCTTCGCCTGCTTGTCGGCCGCCCCGGTGAGCCCGAACCGCTCCAAGAGCTCCCCGGCGCGCGTGCGGGCCTCGGGCCAGCCGAGATGGTAGAGCCGGCCGAACATCGTGAGGTTCTGCCGTCCGGTAAGCACCTCGTCCACGGCCGGGTGGCGTAAGATGTCCTGAGGTTCGGACGGGCTCCAAAGGGGGATCGGCATCAAGACTCAGGCAAAGAGCGACGGGCTGCAGCTGCTTCGGGCCATCGACGCAACCCAGGCCCACGGGCAAGAGGGGGTCAGGGTAGACCCAAAAAGGGCCGCCAACGAGGCCGGGCTAGACATAGGCGATGTCGGCTCCGAGCGCTACCACCACGCCCTGGGCTACCTGGTCGAGGAGGCCGCGTTGCTAGGGGACGAACACACCGCAACCGAAACAGGAGATCGGCAAGCGCACGGCTACGCAGCCTACTTCTTCACCCGGCGGGCGGTGAAGCTGCTGGAGGACTAGCAAGAGGAGCGTGGGCTTCGACGCTAGGGAAAGCTCGGAGGATAGTACGGGAGGCTCTGTACTGCGGGTGACAAAAATATTCGGACCAGCGAAGCCGCTCCTGTTAGGAGTGACGATCGCCAGCCCGAGCGACGAATCCCGGTCGCGCCATAACGCCGGTGTCCGCGGCTAGTTGTAGATCTTCCTCTGCATCGTTCCTTACCTCCCACTAGAGGTGCAACGACCAGTATTGTATCACACGTTACTATAGATGGAGCGCACCGCCCAGACCGCGCCCCGAAACGCTACCCCGCGATGGTGAGCAGGCACACCGCGTCGCTCAAGGCCACCACCGTGTGCCTTATCCCGGCGTCGCAGGTGAGCAGCGTGTCGGATTCCGCCTCGGCAACCTCCTCGGCCGCCATGAAGCGGATGCTCCCCTCCCGGACGCTCAGGCTTATGGGGCCTGGTGCTGCGTGCTCTTCGAGCCTATCGCCGGCCTTCATGACCAGGAGCACCACGTTCATGCCCTCGCCCTTGCGCAGGGTGATGGAGTTGCGCTGCCCCCGTTGCCAGGCCCCCTCCTCCATCAGACGTTCTACCTCGGTTCCCAGGTCGAACCTCTGCAGCGGGCCGTGTAAAGGGCGCTCCGACCCGGGGTGCGGTCTACCAGACATGCCCTTGCCTCCTTTTAGTGGCCACCCACCAGCTTGCACGGGCCATGCTATCAGGAACCGCACAAGGGCACTCTGTTCACCCAATTGCGTGGAAGGTCGGCTTCTTAGAAGCCCGACCGGGCGCCCCGTCGCGAGTGGCGGCGGGGCACCCGGGTTGCTGTGCAAGCGGAGGGAGATCCCTGCTTCGCCAGGGACCCTCGGGTTCTCCCGCGGGCGTTGAACCACTATGGGAGGTCGTCTAACCCTCCGGTCGAGGTGACCTGTGCCTCTCTCGCGACTCTAGCCAAGGCCTCTCCGCGGGAGCGCATCGGAGGGTAGACTCTGGTACGTGCGACGCGACGTGGAACCGAACGGGCCGGCGCTAAGGCCGCCCCCGGGCTACTCCCAGAAAGCGGGGGGCCCGGGCCGGCTGGTCCTCAGACGCGCAGACGGCTCGACGGTCGCCGTCTTCGCCTTCTCCGCGTTCGGCCCGACGCCCGAGGCCATCCGCGAGGCCGCCGAGGAGGACCGCCCCCGGCCGCCCCCGGGGGACACGGATGGCCAAGAGGGGGCGGATAAGTAGGTGGCCGCCCGCGAGGTCCTGGCGGCGATCTACCGACATCTGGCGGCGGCCGAGGAACGGCTCGGCCCCGGGGCGCGGAGGACGCGGGTGGCCATCAGGCGGGCCCGGGTGCGCATAGAAGGGCTGCTCGGGGAGCTTCCCACCGGAGAAGGATCCCCCGAGGGGACGCCCCTGGCGCACCTGGAGGAAGCCGACGCGCTCGCCCGCGGACACCTCGGGGATGCGGGGCTCGAGGGGCAGATCCAGCGGGCAGTCGGGGAGGCCCTATCGGCGGCCGGGGAGGAGCCATGAGGGGCGGCCACGTCCGGGCGCGCTGCACTCCCGAGAGGGCGTACTCCATCGCCAGGGAGGGGTTTTAAGAATACAATGCGGTTTCGCTCGGGCGAGGTTGGCTCCTGAGCCTCTCGGCGGGACCGCCGAAGGGTGCAATGCCCCCGTTTGTCGGACGCTGTTCGCCGAAGTGGGGGACGTGGAGGTGGCCCGCGGCCTCGCGCATGGCCTTCTGCCCGCGCTGATCGTACCTCGCCCTCGTTGAGGGGCCGGCGCGACCGGCGAGCTGCCGGGTCGCAGAGAGACTGCCAATAACATCCAAGAGGGTCTCACCGAACGAGGTGCCCGCCGAACGAGGTGCCCGCCGAACGTCTTGCGGAAGTCGTGGGGAGAGCTTCTTGACCCCGGCCCTCTTCTGCCGGCGGCGCGAGGCGGTCGGGGCCGTGGGCGCCCCCGTCGAGCTTTCGCGTTCGCACGTGGAACCGCGCCCTGAGGATTTCGCGTTCGCACGTGGAACCGCGCCATGAGGACGGCCCGGGCGCGGACCGGCCCCGAGGCTCCGGCAGCAAACGGCGCGGGCCTTCGGCGGGACTTTTGGGGCCCGACCTTTGTAGAATGCGGGCACGAGCCTGTCGTCGTAGGGGGAGGAGAAGGGCGTGGCCATAAGGCGCAGGATCTCCTTGAGGAGCCACGAGGAAAGCATCCGCCGGTGGGCATACGAGGGCAAAGACGACGCCTGGATAGCGGGCGCCCTCGGCACCTCTCCCGGTAGCATCCAGTCCTTCCGCTCCCGCAGGCGCATCCCCACCGAAGCGATCCGCGGTCGCCGCTCCGGCCCGGGACCGCTGCCGGGAGTCGACACCGACGACGCGGGCCCCCGCTACGAGGGCGTTATCGAACGCGGGGGAGGGGGGCGCGTCGGTCTGTGGATGGACCCCGCGGTCGCCGAGGACGCTGTCTACAGGGAGCGCTGGGCGACGAGGGGACAGACCGACCCATAATGTCTGCAACTCATGGCTGTCATAGGAATGGCGGCAAAAGCGCGTCCGTGGCATTCTTCTGAATCTCAGGGAAAACATCGCGGCGCTCGCTCAGGGGAGGATGCGTTGGGGAACCCCGGTAGAGCGGGAGGATGACCTGCGTCGCCCAGGGTAGAGGGGGAAGTGCATGGTCAGAAGGCGTCCGCGGGTCGAGCCCACCGACGATTGGCAAGAGCTACTGCCGCTGTGCTGGTGGCCCGAGCAGGTCGAGTACGAGCGCATACGCCAGCCCGTGCTCTTCGGCAGTTCCGTTCCCGAACGCGCACAGGAGACCGGCGTCTCCGAGCGCACCCTCCAGCGCCGGATAGAGAGCTTCGAGAAGGACGGCCTCGAGGGCCTGCTCTCCACAGAGCAGGCCCGCAAACGGAGGCTTCCGCCAAACGTCCGCCGCCTCATCGTTGACCTCAAGGCCGAGTACCCGCCCTTCAACCTCAACGAGATAGCCAACGTGGTCCGCGCCTGCTTCGGCCGAAAGCCAGATGTCCGCTCCGTAGAGCGGGTACTCGAGGAGGAAGCCAGGCCCCTGAAACTGGAGAGGAACTATCCTCTGTACTACGAGATGGAGGACTCCGCCGAGCGCCGAGCGGCGATCGTGGAGCTGCGCGTGGACGGCTGGAGCGGGAAGGCCATTGCAGGGTATCTCGGCGTACACCGCACGACCGTCTACCGTACCCTGGAACGGTTCAAGGTGGAAGGCACCGCAGGTCTGGCAGACAGGCCCCACGGACGGCCCGCCGGGGTAAGGAAGGTGGACCTCGCTGCGATCGAGGAGGTCAGAAAGCTGGCCCGGAACCCGCAGATCGGTGCCTTTCGGGTACATGCCGCCCTCAAGCAGAATGGCTTTAACTTGAGCCGTACCACCTGCGGTCGGATCCTGGCCCAGATCCGCGAGATCTACGGCTACGAGAAGCCGAAGAGCGGCGGTGGAGCCAAGAAGGAGATGCCCTTCGCCTCCAACCGCCACCACGAGTTCTGGACCGCCGACGTGCGCTACCTGGATATGCTGGACGAACGCTTGCTCGCAGACGGCATGGTCTACGCCATCACGATCATAGAGAACTACAGCCGGGCTGTTCTCGCCAGCTCGGTGACCCGCAGGCAGGATCTCAACGCTTTCCTAGCCGTC
>JALZNL010000248.1 GCA_030857715.1 Actinomycetota bacterium
GGGCAGGGCTGGCTCCGCGGGCTCGCAGGAGATGGTTTTCAGGTTGTGGCGGGGGTGTCTAGAGACCACTTCACCGTTCTCGTCCAGCAGATAGAGTTGGCGGTAGCCGCCGGCCTGGCAGAAGATGTAGATGCCCTTCTCGTCCGAGCGCTTCCCGGCCCGGATGCCGTCGCGCAGAGAGGCGATGCGTCCGAACTCTTCGGGGTCTTCGTCGCGGAGTTGGCGGAAGAGCTCCACGGCCTCGCCGAGGTCGGTGAGGTCCTCTTCGCCCTCCTCGTAGCCCTCGAACTTCGTCTCGTCCCGCTCGTAGATGGCGTACATGGCCTCCTGGTTGAGCTTCTCGCCGGGCTCCAGGATGGCGGCATCTTCGCCGATGGTGGCCTGTATCTCCCTTATTCGTTCGCGCAGGATCTCGCCGAGGCCGAGGTTCTCCTCGATGCCCGTCTCGGGGAGGAAGTTGAAGCCGAAGATCTCGCCGTGCTCGCTGCCGATGCGGTCTATGCGGCCGAAGCGCTGGATGAGCCTCACCGGGTTCCAGTGCAGGTCGTAGTTGACGATCTTGTCGCAGTCCTGCATGTTCAAACCCTCGGCGAGCACGTCGGTGGCGATGAGCATGGAGAGCTCGGAATCGCCGGGCTGGAACCTGTACTCGGGGTTGGCCTTCGGGGCGAAGCGGCCGACCGCACGGACCTTGCTCTTGTCGCCGCTGAAGATCACGTCCACGTCGTCCCTCTTGCCGCCCGGGTTGAGGTTCTCGGGCAGGTACCGCGCCGTGTCGGCGTACTGGGTGAAGATGAGACGCTTGCCGCTCCTCAACGGCTCTTCAGCGAGCTTCTCCTTGAGCCGCTTGAGCTTGGCGTCGTTCTCGGGCCGTATCGGTTCGACGAGGCTGAGGATCTTCTCCAGGAGCCCCAGATCGCGCCGGATGTGCTCCTTGAGCAGGTCGAGACGAAAGTCCTCCGCGGCGTACTTGCCGGAGACGGCCCGCAGCGCGTCCATCACCTGCGTCTCCTCGTCGGGGTCGCTCCCGATCAGGATTCCCTCCGCCTCCTCGCCCGCCGGGACTATGCCCTCTTCGAGCGCCGCCAGGAAAGACCTGTGGGCCCGCAGGAGGCGCCGGACCGTCTCCCTGAAGGCGTGGACGCTGGACTCGAAGCGCTTGAAGAGGAGGACCCGTATGAGCCCGCGCAGGTTGAAGCCGGCCCGCCGCAGGGTGACGTAGGGCTCCTGGTCGCGTTTGGCGGGGAGCACGTACCGCCACAGGCCGTACCTCGCGTAGGTGAGCTCGTCGTCCGGGGGCTCGGCTCCGGGCTCGCGGGCGCTGCCCAGGTAGCCGCGCAGCTCGTCGTAGATCCCGGCGTAGGCCGCCTCGATGCTGTAGCTGACGGTCTCCAACCGGCGTTTCGGAAAGAACTGCCGGCGGCCGTCTACCAGCACGTAGGCCTTGCGCGCGCCGCCCAGATACTCGTTGAAGCGGGAGGGGTCAACGGGTTTGCCCGTCTCCGAGTCGCGGCCGTACCAGCGCAGGATGTGGTTGCGGGTTCGGCGCAGGAGTATGTTGCCGAGGAGCTCCGGCAGGTCGCGCTCGCCCCTCTCGACCAGGCGGAAGTACTCGCGCAGGTTCGGCGGGTCGATGGGGAGGTCGGTAACGTCGTCCTGGTGGAAGAGCTTGATCTGGTTGTAGATGTCCCACGCGCTCTTGTTGCGCGGCGTGGCCGTGAGGAAGCAGCACTTCTTGCCGGAGCTCAAGAACTCCTCCAGCAGCCGGTAGCGCTGGATGTCCCGGTTGCGGAAGTTGTGGCTCTCGTCCACGAGCACGAAGTCCCTGTCCCGGTAACGCACGTCGTCCAGCAGCGAGCCCACGGCACCCTCGCCGCTCTCGCGCAGCATGCTCATCGAGAGCACGCGGGCGTTGAGCTGGTACACCTCGTTGTAGCGTTCCCACATCTCCACGAGCGGCTTCGGGCAGACGATGAGGGGCCGCGCCCGCTCCGTCCGCTCGAAGTGGCTCACGATGGCGGCGCCTATGTAGCTCTTGCCCAGGCCCACGACGTCCGAGACGAACGCGCCGCCGCGCTCCTCGATCATGCCGACCGCCTGCCGGAACGCGACCCGCTGGAAGTCCGCGAGCTGGTCTGTGATCTCACTCCCCACCGCGACCCGCGCCCTCTCCTCTCCCTCCAACCTGTCCCTGACGAGCGCGTACAGCGTCTTCATGTACACGTCGTAGGGTGTGACCGGCGCAACGGCCCAGGACCGTTGCATCTCCTCCATCAACGACGCGTCGAACTCCTCGGCCTCGTCCCACAGCTCCTCGAACCAGGCGCCCAACTGCGCGTGGTTGTCGTTTCCGTGGACGACGACGTTCAGCTCGGTGTTGTGCGAGATGCCCGAGAGCGTGAAGTTCGACGAGCCGACTACCGCGATGCCCTTCTCGAAGCGCCCATCGGGCTCGTAGTCGAAGATGTAAGCCTTCGAGTGCAACCGCCCCCGCGTGTAGACCCGTACTTTGAGGCGGCCCTCCTCGATGAGGCGCACCAGCGTCCTGACCAGCTCCTCGCCCTCGTCGGTCTGGTCCATGACCTCCAGGGAGTCGCCCACCTCTCGGGCGGCGAGGCCGGCCAGGCGCCGGGCTTCGGCGCCCTTCTGGTAGAGCTGCTCCTCGGCGGCCCCGGCGACCATCTCCAGGCGCCGGTATCCCTCGGCCATCTGCTCGATGGTCTCGCGGTTCGAGGTGTTGCCGATCAGGAGCCGCAGCTCCTTCACGTCTTCGAGCTTCTCCTGCACGGCGATGAGCCCGGAGACAAAGAAGTACCCGACGGCGAAGCGGGCGCTCTCCGTCGAGTCCAGGATGCGGCCGATGGTGTCAACCAGCTTCTCCCTGCGGTTGTCCACGATGTCGCTCACCGGCTCGGCTCCCTCGTTTCGCGCTCGCTGGCTCTCACCCTCGTTCGTCTTCTTCATCCGCGTAGGAGGCGTTGAGCCTCTCCGTAATCTCCTCGTTCTCCCGATATCGGACGAACTCCTCCACCGCCTTGACGAAAAGTTCGCTGCGCGAGATGCCCAGTTTTCTCGCCCGCGTCCCGGCCGCGTCGAACAAGGACTCCTCCATCGAGATCTCCATTTTTACGGTAGCGATCTGTCTGACCTCCTTTCTGATGAATAGTACCGGAGACCCCTGACAGTTTAACGACGATACGAGAGATGTTGTGCTTCATCGGCTCGCCGCTGGTGAACGTCGGCTCCACGCCGTGTGTTCAGGTCGCACGACTGGAACCTGGTTGGCGATGGGGCAATACGAGAAGGGTCTGAACCTCGGCTGATCCGGGTAGTAGGACTCATCCGGGGACGAAAGCCCCCCTTTTTCATGTGCGGCGTTGACCGGCTACACGCCATCTTTCGGGGACAATATTTTCTTTAGTTCCTCGATGAGAGGGGGCAGTTCGTTGGTTACGGTGTCCCACAGGATATCTTCGTCCACGTTCATGTAATCGTGGACGACCCTATGTCGCATCCCGACGACGGCTCGCCAGGGAATCCGTGGGTGGTCGTCGCAAAATCCCCGAGAGACGTGACGGGCCGCTTCTCCAACGGTCTGTACGAGGTGGGTCAAGGCCAGGCGCAGGACCTCATCCTCATCGTAAGCCGCGCGGTCTTTGTCGTTGACGAGCGCGGATGCCTTCTCCGCCCTCTCCAGCATGTGGCCGATGTAGACGAGGTCATCCTTCGGCATACTGCACTTCGGCCTCCGCCAGTACCCGATCCTGGATGCGATGGTTCAGGGACTTGAAGGTCACGAAGTCCGGTCTGGCGCCCCCGATCAGGGCGGAGAACTCCTGCTCGATCTCGAACAGCCGGATGAAGCCGGGGACGTGACCGGGCTCGAACTCCACCAGCACGTCAACGTCGCTCTCGGGACCGAAGTCTTCCCGCAGGACGGAGCCGAAAAAGGACAGCTTGCGGATGTGGTGCCGGCGGCAGAAATCCGCGAGTTTGTCTCTTGAAACCAAGATCCTGCTCATCTGATTACGCCTCACCGGGTGGACTCCGATTTACCGATAACCATCATACAATGCCGATCTGACTCCGGGGCCGGTACTCAGGAAGACTGTCCGCGTTACCGTTCCGAGAACGGCTTGGCGCCGGATGGTCTGCCCTCGTTGAGGGCTTCCGCGACTTCTTCCCACGACGGTTCGTCGTTGCAGAGGCCCTCGGCCTCTTCTTTCGCCCACCGGGCGAACAACGCCCTCAACCTCTCGGCGGCCTCCGGTCTGGTTTTCGCCATCTCCTTCGTTCGCTCGTTCATGCCGCCACCTCCTCCAGACGTCGAACAGGCGACCGCCCCAATTCTACAAGCCGTACAGCGCCGCCACCCGCCCGTCTATCTCCGTTTCTCAGGAGAACGGCGGTTGGCCTCGGCGCTCGAGGTGGGAGATCAGGGTGTCCACCGTCCAGGTCGCGACCCCGCACCCGAAGAAGTCTCTGTCCGCGGTAAGGATGTCCGCTCCGAGCGAGAGAGACAGGCCGACCACCTGCCAGTCCTCCGCGTCCCGCGGCAGCCGGGACAGCGCCTCGTCCTTTAATCCTTCGTAGAACTCCTCCGGTACTTCCGTAACATTCTGCTCCTTGACTCGCGCGGCCGCGTCCCAGAAGCGGTTCGCGATCGGCTCCGGCAGTCCCCTGGACACCCTGATCTCGAGCCGTTTGGAGACCTCGTGCCGGGTCTCCTCCCACATCCGCGCGG
>JALZNL010000249.1 GCA_030857715.1 Actinomycetota bacterium
CAACGAGCGGCTCATGGGCTTCGGCCACCGGATCTACAAGAACTACGACCCGCGCGCCCGCATCATCCGGGGCCACGTGGACGAGGTCCTGGAGGCCACCGGCAAAAGCAGCCCGCTTCTGGACGTGGCCATAGAGCTCGAGAAGCGGGCCCTCGACGACGAGTACTTCACCGACCGCAAACTCTACCCCAACGTGGACTACTGGTCCGGGATCATCTACGAGGCCATGGGCATCCCAACCGAAGCCTTCACCGTCATGTTCGCCATCGGCCGGACCCCCGGCTGGACGGCCCAGTGGCTGGAGCTCATGGACGACCCCGAGTTCAAGATCGCCCGCCCCCGCCAGATCTACACCGGCCCCCGCGAGGCGAACTACGTTCCGATAAACGACCGCTAGCGCGTTCGAGCATTCAGGCATCAGCGGCCAGCCGTCAGCTTCTTTGGCGGTTGGCCGCAGCTTTCCTCCGGCAGGACAACCCCCTTCATGATCGCCACCCATCTTCGCCACAGTCGACTTGCTGAAACCTGAAACCTGATGCCTGAAACCTACAACACCGCTTCGTAGAGGCGGCGCTGGCGGGCCAGGGCCTCGCGGTAGATGTCGTGGCGCTCGGGGTCGGGCTCGAAGGTTTCGCCGAGGGGCACCCCGCGCTGCTCTATTCCGGGTCCCCCGAGGGCTTCCAGGGCGAGGAGGGTCGCGCCGCGGGCGGAGGCTTCCTCGACGCCGGAGAGCGTGACGGGGCGGCCGAGGGCGTCGGCCATGATGCGGGTCCAGGTCGGCGAGCCCAGGAGGCCCCCGCCGGTCGCTATGACCTGCTTGTCGCCGGGCGAGGCCTTTTGCAGGATCTCGGCGATGAGGGCGAAGCGGTAGGCGACGGCCTCCATGGCGGCCCGCAGGATCTCCACCGGCGTGTTGCTCAGGGCGAGGCCGGAGATGGTCCCGTTGGCCCTGTCCGCCCATGTGGGCCCGCGCTCGCCGTTCAGGATGGGGAGGAACGTCAGGCCGTGTGAGTCTGGCTCCATCCGCGCCAGCAGCTTCTCGGTCTCCTCCGGGTCCGGCAGGCGTAAAGTCTCCCTGAGCCAGCCGACGAGGTTGCCGCCGTCCGAGAGCGCGCCACCCATGACGAAGCGCTGCCGGTCGGCCCGGTAGCACCAGGGGCCGGACGGCACCTCGACCGAGGCGGCCTTCCACAGCACCCGCATCGCCCCGCTCGTGCCGACCATCAGCGCGAGGCGGTCGCTCCCCGTGCAACCGCTGCCGACGTTGGAGCACGCGCCGTCCCCGACCGCCGGGAACCAGGGGACGCCTTCGAGCGCGGGCCAGCGCAGCGCCCACTCGCCGAGGAGCCCCGCGCGCGGCTCGTCGGAGAGGGCGGGAAGTTGCGCCTCATCCACGGAAAGGGATTCGAGCGTTTGGGCGTCCCAGCGGTTGCGGTTCTGATCGTAGAGGCCGGTGGCGGAGGCCATCGAGGTGCCGATGGTGGGCGGGCCGCCGAAGAGGCGGGCGTAGAAGTAGTCGGCGGGGGAGAGCCATCGCTCTGTCCGTTTGGAGCCGTCCGGGTCGGCGTTCTCCAACCACAGCAGCTTGGCCGGCCAGTAGCTGGAGTGGAGGGGGGCGCCGGTCCGGCGGTGGACGGCCTCCTCGTCGAGGCGTTCCCGGAGGTCTTTGGCGGCGTCCGCGGCCCTGCGGTCGGCCCAGGTGAGGATGGGCGTGGTCGGCCGGCCGTCACGGTCGACGCCGAGGACCGAGTGCCAGAAGGTACTGGCCGCCACGCACAGGATGCGCGCGTCGGGGTTGCGGGAGAGGACGCCGTCGATGGCGCGGGCGACCAGGTCCAGCAGCCCGTCGGCGTCCGCGGTCGCGCCGCCGTCCGCGGTGTGGTCGAATTCGTGGTCAAGCTTGACCTCGGAGCCCCCGACCGCGTCGCCCGAGGCGTCGTGCAGGGCCGCCCGCACCGAGGACGAGCCGACGTCCACGGACAAGACCCTATCGTTCTCCGGTACCGACGTCACACCAACCCCCGAGGAGAGATCCCACCGGCAGTTTAGCAAGTCGTTTGGGGCGGCGGGCCCGTATGTTTAGCCGCGGACGAGGCGCGGGTACGCAGGTTGGGGAAACACAGAGCGTTGTCGAGGAGGAGAGAAGTGGCTAACGAAGAGCGTTTGCGGGAGTTGGAAGAGAAATACGAAGACTACACCGTCTACGACAACCAGGGGAGCAAGATCGGGAAGGTAGACGACCTTTTCGTGGACGAGAGAGACCACGAGGAGTACATCGGCGTCAAGCTGGGTTTCCTCGGGAGGAAGTCCACCCTGATCCCGACCGAAATAGTCCGCATCAACGAGAACGACAGGACCATAGAGGTCTCCGAGTCCAGGGACCGCGTCAAGGACGCCCCGAGCTTCGACGACGACGAGGACGTCACCGCCGAGTACGAGGAGCGCATCCGGCGCCACTTCGGCCTCGAGTCCCTGCAGGGCGGCTCCGGCGGCTCCTCCTACGGTGCCGCCGCGGGTGGCACCGCCGCCGGGCACGGCGCCTCTGACTACGACGAAGGTCAGGAGACCGGGTCGTCCAGCCCCGCGCCCGGCGGCGGGGATCGCGAGTCCTCCGACGGTGGCACCCATGACGACGCCTACGCCGATGATCGCGAATCGTCGAGCGAGACATACTCGGACGACCGCGAAACCTCTTCGGGCGGGCACACAGAGCACGGGGAGCGCCGAGACTCCGACGCATCGGCCACCGGAACCGGAACTTCTGAAGGATCGACGGGCGCCGGGTATTACGAGCAGACCGGCGGCTCGGGGAACACCGGGGAGCAGCACGAAACGTCCGGCTCTTCGGGAACGACCGGGAGCGCGGGGGAGAGCTCCTCGGGCTCACAGCCGACGACTTCCCGCCAGACCGAGGAGACCGAGACCTTCCAGGAGGGCGGTCGGACCAAGATCCGTCGCCGCGTCATCCGGGAAGAGGTAGTGGACGCCGACGATCAGGGGCCCAGCTCCTAGAATTTCGAAGGGGCGGGGGCCCGTATTCCCCGCCCCTTCTACGTTCTCACGCGGGCCAACGCCCGGCGGGCTGGCGCGTTCCGCGCGGATGCCGCGCCGCGTAGGCCCAGGCCGGCGTGACGCCGCCGCCGTCTGCGCGTACCGGAACGAGCACGCGCCGGTACGGGCTCGACGGGTCGTTGGGTGAGAAATCCTCCAGCTCGTCCAGCGTGGGCAGCCGTTCCCTCGGGTCATCGAAGGTGTACAGCTCTCCGTAGACGGTCGGCGTCCCAGGTTCAGCAAGACCGGCCCGGGTCAGCGCGTTGGCTTCGCGCGCGTCACGTAAGGGGTCGTCGGTGCCGACGGCCAGGACCGTCTCTTCCGGCACGACGATTGCCGGGTAGCCCTGGGGCAGGTCGTAGAGGAGGCCCTCAATGCGTGCCTCCGCCGTCATCAGGCCGCCCCGGCAGTACGGGTGGTTGATCCCGCCTCGCTTGAGCGTGCCGTAGAAGAACATCTGGACCGAGATGCGTTCGGCGGCGTTCAAGACCGGGGGCGGCCCCGACGCTACGCTTCGGCCGCGATGATCGAAGAAGCCACCTCCGACAGGTCCGCCCCGACGACGTCCGGGGGCTCCACGAGCGGGTCGAGGACCATGCCGGGTCGGGCGACGAAAGCCGCGGCGCACCCCGCGCGCAGGGCGCCGGCCACGTCCCAGGCGTGGGCGGCGACGAGACGGACCTCTCCCATTTCTACCCCCAGGCTCTCCGCGGCGGCGCGGTAGGGTTCGGGGGCGGGCTTCAAGCGTTTCACGGTGTCGGCGGAGAGTATCCTCTCGAAGCGGTCCGCGAGGCCCGCGTTGGAGAGTTGGGCGTTTGCGACCTCCTCAGTGGAGTTCGTCAGGGCGGCGAGTCTGATGCCGGCGTCACGCAGGCGGTCGAGGGCCGCCGGCGCCTCCGGGTGCGGCGGCAATTCGCGCATCCCGGCGAGGATGTATCCCTGATCCTCGTCCGAGAGCTCCATACCATGCCGGGCGGCGGTCATCCGAAGGGCGGCGCCGCCGATGGTTCCGAAGTCCGAGTAGGAACCCGTCACCGTCGCGACCAGCGCTGACTGGAGGAGCTGCTGAAACCACTCGCGCCGGATCGAACCGTCGCCGAAGACCCGCTCGAAGCGGGGGTCGAGCGCCCCCAGATCCAGCAGCGTCTCGTTGACGTCGAAAACGATAACCCTCGGCATTTAGCCTCCCCTGTCACTCTGGTCGTGTACCCGTTGCGTCTCCGGCACGTCAGGCGCCGGAACCGGCCTCCGGGGCGCGGGCCACGAATCTACTCTACAAGGTAGCCGGCGCGCGCGTCCAGCCTACCCGGTCCGCCGGTGACGTGATCGGTACTAACGGCCGACGAGCGAGGCGTAGTCCACCTTTATGCAGCGGTTCATGACGACCGTCAAGCCGCGTTCTTGCGCGTAGGCGGCGGCCTCTTCGTTGACGATGCCGGACTGTATCCACAAGATCCGGGCGCCGGCGGCCACCGCGTCCCGGGCCACGGGCATCACCTCCTCGCTCCTGCGGAACACGTCCACGATATCTACCCGCGACGGGATCTCCGTGACTACAGAGAACGGCTCCTCGCCGAGTACCGGACCGTCGAGGCGCGGGTTTACGGGGAAGATCTCGAACCCGAAACCCTGCAGGGCTCGGGCGATGGCGTGGCTCGTCCGGTACGGCCTGTCCG
>JALZNL010000250.1:0-3582 GCA_030857715.1 Actinomycetota bacterium
GGAGGTCACAGGTCATGGAGAGGATAGGCGGAGAGGGCCACTCAGCTCGGGCGCTCGGACAACGTGGCGTTGACGGGCGTCCTGATCTCCTCGGCCCTGGGGCTCTTCACCATCCCCTTCTTCGGGGCGCTCTCGGACCGCGTGGGCCGCAAGCCGGTTTACATGTTCGGCTCCGCGTTCCTGTTCGCGTTCCCGTTCTTCTGGCTCCTGAACGCCGAGGCGAACGTCTTGATCTGGCTGGCCATAGTGCTCGCGAACTCCGTGGGCGTCTACGCGATGTTCTCACCACAGGCCGCCTTTTTCTCCGAGCTCTTCGACACGAGGGTGCGCTACTCCGGCCTCGCGCTGGCATCGCGCTGGCGCGCGAGGTCTCCGCGCCCTTCGCCGGCGGCATCGCCCTCTTTGGGGCCACTTACCTGCTCTCCCGGACGGGCACCTACTGGCCCGTAGCCGTCTACATGATGGCACTCGCCCTCATAACCATAGTGGCCCTGGCCCCCGAGACCTACGGACGGGAGATGGCGGAGGAGAAGGTCGAGGAGGAGAAGGTCGGACCGCAGACGGCGACTCCGGCATAGCGAAAATTACAAAAAAAGGAGAGCGCGTGACGGACACGGTAGCGAGAACGAGGGAGAAGAAGGAGAAGCTCGAGGACATCCTCGTCGTGGACTGCGACGTCCACGTCCACGAGTCGCCGGGGGAGCTCGCGCCCTACTGCGAGATGCCCTGGCGGGTGGCTTTGGAGAACATTGCCGACGTGCAGGAGTTCTACCTGGATATCCCCGGTTTCTCGCCTGGGACGACGGTCTACGAGGCCAAGTTCCCGTCGGGCCAGGAGGGCACCCGCATGGTGCACACCGCCGAACAGATGCGCAAAGAGCTCGACGAGATCCATGTGGACATCGGCGTCCTCTTCCCCGACCACTTCCTCAAGATCCCGGTCATCTCGCAGATAGACTACGCGGTCGCCCTCGCCCACGCCTACAACGCCTGGCTGCTGGACAAGTGGTGCCGCCCCGAGCAGGGCCTCCTCGGCTGCATCCTCGCCTCGCCCCACGACCCCGTGGACGCCGCCCGCGAGATCCGTAAATACGCCAAAGAACCAGGCATGGTCGGCGTCTTCCTGCCGTGCGCGGGCCTGGAGCGGCTCTGGGGCCACCGCCAGTACGATCCCATCTTCGAGGCCGCCGAGGAGGCGGACCTGCCTGTCCTGTTGCACAGCGTCACCGTGATCCACCCCGTCTTCCCGTTCAACACCCAACAGTTCGAGACGGAGTTCGGGCGGCACATCTGCAGCCACACCTTCTCCATGATGGCGAACCTCGTCCACATGATCACGACCGGTGTGCCCGTCCGTTACCCGGATCTCAAGGTGGCCGTCACCGAGGCGGGCATCTCCTGGGTACCGTTCCTCATGCACAAGATGGACAAGGAGTTTATCGAGCGCCGCCGCGAGGTCCCGTTCCTCACCGAGAAGCCGAGCCATTACCTCAAGAAGATGTTCTTCGCCACCCAGCCCGTCGAGGAGCCGGAGAACCTCAAGGATCTCGTCACCATGCTCGAGCTCTATGACGGGGAGGACAACACCATCTTCGCCTCGGACTGGCCCCACCACGACTTCGACCACCCATCGAAGGTGCACCAGATTCCCTTCTCAAGCGAGGTTCGGCGCAAGGTCTTCGGCGAGAACGCCCTGCGCCTCTTCAACATAGACGCCAACGGCAACCGCCTGAATATCTAGGGAGACGTATGCCGCAGAAAGCGAAAAAGGGACGAGAGGAGCACATCGTAGGCGACGTCTCCGATTTCCCTGAGGGCACCCATAAAGTGGTGAAGGCCGGGAGACGCGAGATCGGAGTATTCAACATAAACGGCGAGTTCTACGGGTTGCCCAACGTCTGTCCCCACCAGACGGGCCCCCTGTGCGAGGGCAAGCCGGCCCTTGGCACCCTCGTCGCCAACGCCGAGGGCGACTGGAAGTTCGAGTGGGTGCACGACGGCGAGATCGTGGCCTGCCCCTGGCACGGCCTCGAGTACCACATCCCGACCGGCGGGTGCATCGCCTACCCCAACGTCAACCTGCGTTGCTACGAAGTCGTCGCCGAAGATGGCAAGGTCAAGGTCCGGCTCTAGAGGTGGAAGCCAACCTCTCCGCGGGCCCCCAGGAAGTAGCCGGCCGGCTCGCCTTCCGCGAGGAGGAGACGGCATTCCTCGTCGTCCGGGAAGAAGATCCCGACGACTGGCTCGCCCGCTTCGACAAAGGCGGCGGCTTCCCGGCCCGCGAGTGGGCCGAGAATATGGTCCGCGTCTTTAACCGGCGGTTGGTGCGGCGCCCCCCGGGGCCATCCACGCCGCCCGGCACGCGGCCTTCCAGCTACCATCGAGGAGGCGTTCGCCACCAGCACGGCCGGGGGGATCATGCCGGTGACAATGGTGGACGGTAAGGCGGTGGGCGGCGGCAAGCCCGGACCCGTGACCTCGCGGTTGCGCGAGGCGTACTGGGAACTGCACCGGGATCCCCGCCACGCCCGTCCGCTACGACTGACCGCCCCGGACGACCAGAAGGCCTTTTGGCCGCGAATCCGATCCGCGTAGCACAACGGCGTTCGAGGCGGCTTTGAAATGCCTTGTTGGGTAAGATGTCGCCGAGTGGATAAGGGCGTAACCGTGCGATGGGGGATAGGGAGAGGAGCCGCACCGTGTTCTTGGAACTGCCAGGAAGGGTCGCGATCGTTACCGGGGCCGCGCGGGGCATAGGCTTCGCCATCGCCGAGCGCCTCTCGCAAGCCGGCGCGCGCGTGGTGGTCGCCGACGTCGACGAACAGAGTGCACTGGCGGCCGTAAAACGGCTGCGCGAAGGGGGAGCAGAGGCCGTGGAGGCGGTTGCGGACGTCACCAGGCCCGACGAGGTCGGTGCGATGGTCGAGCGTGCCATCGACGCCTTCGGCAGGCTCGACATACTGGTGAACAACGCCGGGATTACCGGCCGCGACGCCCCGCTTTCGGAGATCACGGATGAGGATTGGGAGAGAGTGCTTGGCCTGAACCTGACCGCCACCTTCTACTGCTGCCGGGCGGCGATCTCCCACATGCGCGAGCGGCGGACGGGTGCCGTGGTCAACGTGGCCTCCATCTCGGGCAAGGAGGGCAACCCGAACATGATCCCATACTCGGTCTCAAAGGCCGGGGTGATCTGCCTGACCAAGGCTCTGGCCAAGGAGGTGGTCCACGACGGAGTGAGAGTAAACTGCGTGGCACCGGCCGTCATCGAGACGCCGCTGCTCGAGCAACTCCAACCGGAGGCCATCGAGTACATGACGAGCAAGATCCCGATGGGCCGGATGGGACGCCCGGAGGAGGTGGCGGCGGTGGTGCACTTTCTGGCCTCCGACGACGCTAGCTTCGTAACGGGCCAGTGCTACGACGTCAGCGGTGGAAGGGCGACGTACTAGTAGCGAGGCGCCCGGCGCGAGGGCCTTGCTATTTACTCCACCAGGTAACGCTCGATACCCTCCTCGTCCCAGCTGATGCCGATCCCGGGCGTGTCCGGGGGCGAAGCGTATCCGTCCTCAACCTTTAAGG
>JALZNL010000250.1:3592-4668 GCA_030857715.1 Actinomycetota bacterium
TAAGGGTTCCTCCAGGATCGGGTTCGCCCAATCCACGTACTCCAGCCAGTGGCTCGTCGGGGCCACCGCCAGGAGGTGCGCGCTGATCTCCGGGAACAGGTGGCTCGAGAGCGGAAGACCGGCCGCCTCCGCCAGGGCGGCGGCCCTGAGCCACCCCGTAACCCCGCCGATCTTCATGGCGTCCGCCATCGCGTAGTCTGAGGCGCCTGCCTCTACGCTCTTGGCCATGTCGTGCGGCCCCCACCAGTTCTCGCCGATTTGAATCGGGGTCTTCGCCTCGTGCCGGAGGCGTGCGTGGCCGGAGTAGTCGTCGGCGCGGGTGGGCTCCTCTATCCAGTAGAGACCCTCGCCCTCCAAAGCCGCGGTGCGCCTCTCGGCCTCCGCGACCGAGAGCGACTGGTTGTAGTCGGACATCAGCGCGACGTCCTCGCCGACCGAGGCTTTCACCGCCCGGACGACCTCCACGTCCGTGTTTATGGTGGGATAGCCCAGCCTGACCTTGACCGCCCCGAACCCCGGCGCGGCCAGCTCCTGTGCTTCCTCGGCCGCGCGCTCGGCACCGATCATGCCCAGCCCGCAGCTGTTGTAGGCGGGGACCTCGCGCGGCTCGCCGCCCAGCAACCTCGCCAGGGGCAGCCCGCAGGCCTTCGCCAGCGCGTCCCAGGCGGCCATGTCGATGCCGGCCGTCGCCATGGCCGTGAGCCCCTGCGGGCCCAGGAGCCGGAACGTCTTCTGCAGCTTGCGCTCTATGTCCACAGGCGCCAGGGGGTCGCCCTCGATCAAGGGCGCCAGGTTCGAGACAAGCTTGGCCATAGGCCCGAGCACCACGGGCGTGGGGCAGAAGACGTAGCTGCTCCCGGTGATCCCTTCCTCGGTCAGGAGGTCGACGAGGACCATCGCCGCCGAGCCGACCTCGCCGCCGCCGGTCATCAAGGGTCGGCCCATCGGCACGTCGACCGCGCGAACGTCCAGGCCGCGGACGGTAAGTTGGGAATTGGGGTTCATTCGTTCCTCCGTTCGGGGCCTAACTCTCGGGTATCTCGACGCTGCGGGTTCGCCGCCGGACGCCCCGCGAC
>JALZNL010000251.1:0-2888 GCA_030857715.1 Actinomycetota bacterium
AGGGCGAGGAGGAGTTCGTGCGGTACATGGAGCGGGAGAACCCGGAGACGCTGACGCCCGTCCACCAGCTCGCCGACGCGCTGAAGGCGAACATGGCTTGATAGGCATCAGGTTACAGGCTTCAGGGCGCCTCCTCTGGAGGCTTTCAGGTTCTTGCTGGTGCCTGTAACCTGATGCCTGGTACCTCTAGAGAAAGGAGCAATTCGTGAGCGTTACGGACGATCTGTTGAGGAACAACGAGGAGTACGCCAGGGGCTTCGACAAGGGGGATCTGCCGTTGCCCCCGGCGAAGGGTGTGGCGGTGGTCGCTTGCATGGACGCGCGGCTCGACGTACACGGGATGCTCGGACTGGAGCTCGGGGACGCGCACGTCATCCGGAACGCCGGCGGCGTCATTACGGACGATGAGATCCGGTCTCTGGTCATCAGCCAGCGCCTGCTCGGGACGACGGAGATCGTCCTGATCCACCACACCGACTGCGGGATGCTGACCTTCTCCGACGACGAGGTGGCGGACGGGATTGAGGCCGACACCGGCGTCAGGCCGCCCTTCGTCCTCGAAGCCTTCCCCGACCTGGAGGAGAACGTCCGCGAATCCATCGACAGGATAAAGACCAACCCGTTCGTACCCAACAAGGACGCCGTGCGGGGCTTCGTCTACGAGGTCGAGACGGGCCGTCTGAGGGAGGTCCCACCGGCTTGAACGGCGACAAGCCGGTGGCGCTCTGGGCGGTGCCGCGCTCCATCTCCACCGCCTTCGAGCGGGTCTTTGTCGAGCGCGACGACTTCGAGGTCTTGCACGAGCCCTTCTCCGACGCCTACTACTACGGCACGGACCGCCTGAGCGAACGCTTCGCCGACGCCGAACCGAAAGAAGGGTACTCCTTCGACAGCGTCCTCGCGAACGTACTCGAACCCCGCGAGAAGCGCGTCTTCGTCAAGGACATGGCCTACCAGGCCAAGGGAGTCCTCGGCCCCGAGTTCGCCTCCCGGTTCGTCAACACGTTCATCGTGCGGGACCCGAAGTACGTGCTCGTCTCGTTACATAAGATGTGGCCGGACTTCACCTTCGAGGAGACGGGCTACGAGGACCTCTACAGGCTCTTCAAGTACGCGACCGAAGGCGGCGAGGACGTCGCGGTCGTGGACGCGATGACCTTCTCGGAGAACCCGGCCGGTGTCTTGGCCGCCTACTGCGAGCACCTGGAGATCCCTTTCAGGTCCGGCTCTCTGACGTGGGAATCGCGCGACGTGGAGCACTGGGACAGTTGGGAGGGCTGGCACGACGACGCCGAGAAGAGCACCGGCATCGAGCCGGTTACCCGCCGCGACCCCGAGCTTCCCGAGGAGCTCGAAGAGGTCTACGAGCGGTGCCTCCCCTACTACTACGAGCTCGCCGCCCACGCCATCCACGCCACCCCGAGGCCAGGCAGGGCCGTCCCCCGGCCGATCGAGGTGGGCAAGGTCCCCGACGGCGGTCCTATACCGCCCCACGGGGGGCGTCTCGTGGACCGGGTGGTCCGGGCCGAGGAGCGCGAGGAGCGCTCCAGGAGGGCCGCGGGGCTACCGAAGGTGCCGCTCGGACCGCGGGCGCTGTCCGACCTGGAGATGATCTCGACCGGCGTCTTCAGCCCTCTTGAAGGTTTCATGGACCGCGACGCCTACGAGTCCGTGGTCGAGGACATGCGGCTTCCGAACGGTCTCGCCTGGAGCCTCCCCGTCACGCTCGCCGTGGACGAGGAGCTGGCGCAGGACCTCCCGGAGGGCTCCGAGGTGGCCCTCGTGGACGGCGCCGGCGAGCCCGTGGCGACCATGCTGCTGCGGGAGCGCTACCGCTACGACAGGGGACGCGAGGCCCGGCTCGTCTACAGGACCACCGACGAGGACCACCCCGGTGTGGCCGCCCTCCACCGCCAGGGCGACGTCCTGCTCGGCGGGGAGGTGGACCTGATCCGGCCCCCCGACTCGGGCCCCTTTCCCCACTACTACTACACCCCGCAGGAACTGAGGGCCACCTTCCACGAGAAGGGCTGGAGGCGCGTCGTCGGCTTCCAGACCCGCAACCCCGTCCACAGGGCGCACGAGTACATCCAGAAGAGCGCGCTGGAGACCGTGGACGGCCTGCTCCTCAACCCCCTCGTCGGCGAGACAAAGTCAGACGACATCCCGGCCGACGTCAGGATGCGCTCATACGAGACGATCCTTGAGAAGTACTACCCGAGGGATCGGACCATGCTCGCCGTCTTCCCGGCCGCGATGCGCTACGCGGGTCCGAGGGAGGCGATCTTCCACGCCCTCTGCCGCAAGAACTACGGCTGCACCCACTTCATCGTGGGCCGCGACCACGCGGGCGTCGGCAGCTTCTACGGCACCTACGACGCCCAGCACGTCTTCGACGAGTTCGGGCCGGGAGAGCTCGGCATAACCCCCCTCTTCTTCGAGCACGCCTTCTTCTGCAGGGAGTGCGGCGGCATGGGCTCCGCCAAGACCTGCCCCCACGACCCCTCCTCCCACGTCTTCCTCTCCGGCACCCGCGTGCGCGAGATGCTCCAGAAGGGCGAATACCCCCCGCCCGAGTTCTCCCGCCCCGAAGTGGTGGAGGTGCTTATAGAGGGAGCGCAGCGAGGGTCATGAGGCGGGCGCGGGGCGAAAGATCCCGCCCCGCGCCGGGTGTAGACTGGTCGCCGGAGAGCTTGTCTATAGGAGGAGTTACGGTGCAGAGAAACGGCGCAGAGGAGCGAGGGTTCACTCTATGGTTTACCGGCCTGTCCGGGGCCGGCAAGACGACCATAGCGGAGATCGTAGAGCGCGAGCTGCGCGACAGGGGAAGGCCCGTGGAGGTGCTGGACGGCGACATCGTCAGGACGAACCTCTCCAAGGGCCTCACG
>JALZNL010000251.1:2898-4662 GCA_030857715.1 Actinomycetota bacterium
GTCAGACGCAGGATCGTGGACTTCGTCGAGGTCTTCGTGGACGCGCCCCTGGAGGTCTGCGCCGAGCGCGACGTGAAGGGCCTCTACAAGAAGGCGATGGCCGGGGAGATCAAGCAGTTCACCGGCGTCTCCGACCCCTACGAACCGCCCAACGCCCCCGACCTCGTCCTCAAGACGAACGAGGAGTCCCCGGAAGAGAGCGCCCGCAAGGTTATAGAGAAGCTGGAGTTCTTCGGCTACCTCTGGACGCCCTCCCCCGACACCGAGTACAACTGGAGTAATAGATAAGGCATCAGGTTTCAGGCTTCAGGTTTTGGGCCTGTTGGATATCGCGGGGGCGGTTTTGCCGTGAGTAGCTCCGCGTGAGCGAGGCCCTGCGAGGTCGGGTAGTCGTCGTGACGGGCGCGTCGAGCGGCATCGGCGCGGCCACCGCAAAGATGCTCTCGGGAGAGGGCGCTAAGGTGGCGCTCGCCGCCCGGCGCGAGGAGGCGCTGCGGGAGGTCCGGGCTGGTTTGCCGGACGGCGCGGAGAGCCTCGTCCATGCCGCCGACGTGACGGATCGGGGCCAGGTCAGGGCGCTGGTGGGGCGCACCGAGGACGAGCTCGGGCCGGTGGACGCGCTCGTCAACTGCGCGGGGGTCATGTACTACACGCTGATGAAGAACATCCGTGAGGACGAGTGGGACCGGACCGTCGAGGTCAACTGCAAGGGGGCGATGAACTGCGTCGGCGCGGTGCTCCCGGGGATGATGGAACGAGGCCGGGGTCACATCATCACCATCTCCTCGGACGCGGGGCGCGTGGTCTTCCCCGGCCTCGCCGTCTACTCCGCGAGCAAGTTCTTTGTCGAGGCCCTCTCCAAAGGGCTGCGCCTGGAAACCGCGGGTACCGGCGTCAAGGTGACGACCGTCCTTCCCGGCAACGTGGCGACGGACCTGCTGGACCTGAGCGGCGACGAGGAGGCGCTGGAGCGGTTTGGTCAGCCGACCGGGGCACAGGTCCTCGACCCCGAGGACGTGGCCGCGTCGGTCGTGTACGCCCTGTCGCAGCCGGAGCACGTCGCGGTCAACGAGGTCCTCGTCGAGCCCCGCGACGAGCCGGTGTAGAGTTCTCGTACGAGAGCGTTGGGGGAGTCCCGCGCCGCGGGCGCGCAGCGGAAACCGTGGAAGGGAGACGGGTTGGGTATCTTTCCGACGCACATCTTGCTCGCCACCGACGGTTCCGAGCACGCCACCAACCTGGCGGCCATGACGGCGATCGACCTCGCGCGGAGCACGGGCTCGCGGCTGCACGTGGTCGCGGTCGGCCGCACGTTCCCCACTTCGGCCATCTACAAGGTCTACGCTGAAGAGGCAAGCGAAGATCTCAGGCGTGAGGCCCAGGAGGTACTCGACGAGCAGGTCAGGAAGATCGAGGCGGCCGGCGGCGCCGTGGCGATCGCCCACCTGAAGATGGACGAACGCAGGGACGAGGCCATCGTGCACCTGGCCGAGGACATCGGCGCGGGCCTGATCGTGATAGGAAGCCGAGGGTTCGGCGGGATGAAACGCGCCCTCATGGGCAACGTCGCAGACTCCGTGGTACGCCACGCCCACTGCCCCGTCCTGGTCGTGCGCCCGATCCGCGGTGTCAGCCGCCCGTTCTAGCCCGGATTATTCACGAAGGTGGTTGAAGAGAGGGAGCCTAATCCTGTATACGGTCTAGCTGTCCAAGGCCGACCAAAGGAGAAGGCTCCCCGTGGAAGATTCTGCCACAACCCGCATG
>JALZNL010000013.1 GCA_030857715.1 Actinomycetota bacterium
CTTTGGCTGGCCTTCGGAGGCGTTCATGAATAATCCGGGCTAGACAACATAGCTCGCGCTGAACCTTCCCGCTAATCTCCGTCTATGCTGTCTCCAATCGTCGGAATCCGCTCGACCTCCGGCATGTGATCGAAGTGCCGGTCCATGGTCAACAGAGCAACGTCGTGGCGCGAGCAGAGGACGCCGATGATGGCGTCCGTAAGCGGGATGGTGATTCCACTCCTCCGTAACTCCCCGAGCCTCTCTCCGGCCGCGGAGAAGTCCCGGCGTTCGGTCTCGATGTATCCCAGCGCGGAGAACAAATCCGCCACCTCCTCCCGCTCTCCCCGCCGCAGGCCCTGTATTATCTCCGCCTCTATCACGCCGCAGAGCAGCGCCCGCTCCCCTTCGAGCAGACCGTCGACCGCATCCGATACGGGCCCCTCGCCGTGGCGGAAGTACTCTATCCACGCCGAAGAATCGACCATCACGCCGGGTTCAGAGATCCGCCACCTCCTCGACCTCGGCCTCCCGCAGCCTCTCGCTCCCGGCCTCTACGGGCAGCTTTCCACGCAGCGACCGCAACCGTCGTAGCCTTTCCTGCCTCACCCATTCCTCGACCGCCCTGTTGACGGCTGCGGTCCTGGTTCTCGCCTCCGTGAACCGCATAAGGTCCGAAGCGACCTCTTCGGACATGGTCACCGTGGTCCGCAAACCGTCCTCCTATCACCAAAATTATCTATTATTTGGTGATGAGTCTACCACCAGGGTAGGGTGAATTGCGAACCCACGGTATCGCAGTGTTCCACGACAGCGTTCTTTACTGTTCACCACCTTGCAGCGCATTCTCTAGCGCCGAGATCAAGGGTGGGAGGTCGTTCCGCACTGTGGCCCACACCACGTCCAGACGACGTCGAAGTAGGCGTGAATCAAGCGGTTTCTCATCGCTACGATCTCTCGCCACGGAACATCGGGGACCTCGACTCGGCCTTCGGATGAAACCGTCGCTCCCGCTTCGCCTACACAATCTCGATGGACTTTACGAGAGCCAACGCGAGCATCCGATCCGCGTCCAAGTCACCGCGCTCTCTGTCGGAGATGAAGCTCAGAGCCTCACTCGCCGCGTCGACCATGTGGCGAATTCTTACCGGTCATCCTCGCGCATACTGAACCGCGGCCGAACGCACGACCTCGTCCCTGAAGTACCGGCTGAGGTCCTGGGGCGTCCGCAGGTCCACTTTTCTCCCGAACAACGTCGAGAGTTCCGACTCCATTCGGGCGAGGCCGATCATGCCGGGAGTATGCCCTTCTTCGAACTCGACCAGCACGTCTACGTCACTGTGAGGACCGAAGTCCTCGCGCAGTACGGAGCCGAAAAGCGAGTGTCTGGCAACGTGGTTCCGCCGACAGAAACCGGCGAACTCCGCCTGGGAAGGTAAAGTCTGCTCCATGGTCACATCCTATCGTCCGACTGCAATCCTCTGCAGATACTGGAGCGCGTCGTCCACCCTCACAACATCCCCGTACTTCGCGTCGATGTCGTAGAGGTTTGCCTCGTGGGCGTCCGGGTTGCGATCTCCTACGGCCTCGCGCGGCACGACTGGCCTGAAGCCGTACTGGAGGGCGTCCACCGCCGTGGCCCGCACGCACCCCGAGGTCGAGGCGCCGGTTACGATGAGGGTGTCCACGCCGGCGGCGGTAAGTAAGGCCCCGAGCGGGGTGCCGAAGAAGCCGGAGGCGAAGAGCTTGTTTAGGACGGGCTCGGTCTCTCGCGGGGCTATGCGAGGGTCTATCTCGGCCCAGCGAGTCCCGGCTTCGAGCGTGAGCAGCGCCGGCACCTTCTCTATAAAGGCGGCGGCGGTCAGTTTGTCGCTCTCCTTGTAGGCGACGGTGGTGAAGACGACCGGGATGCCGACCTCGCGGGCCACTTCGAGTAACTTCGAAATATTCTCGACCGGGCCTTCGAGGTCGCAGGCCAGGGACGATTCGGGGTCGGTGAAGCCGAGGGTCATGTCCACGACGATGAGGGCGGGACGGCCGCCGGAGCCGCCCCTCCCGCCGAACCCCTCGATGTGGGCTTCCGTCACCTCTTGCCATCCCTGGCCGCGCCGAGCTCGCCGGAGAGCCACTCGTTGAATTCGCGCCGGGTCGCGGCTATGGCGCGGCGCTGCTCTTCGAGCGGCGGCAGGTCGCCGTGGTCGAAGCCGAGGAGGTCGCCGCGTCCGCCTTTGATCTCCTCCCGTCGCGCTTCGGTCGCCGGGGCGTCCACGGGGCCTTCACCGCCGACCACGACGCCGTACTCCCGCTCGGCCGACTCGGGGCTGATGAGACGCCAGCGCAGGTCTTTGGCGACGGCTTCGGGGTCGCGTTCGAGCGGGTCGCCCACACCGCCGGCGCCGGCCGTCTCGAAGACGAGGCGGTCGCCCTCGTAGACGGGCACGTCGCGCACCTTGGAAGGCATCTCTACCGTCGCGCCGTCCGCGCGGATGAGGGTCTTTTTGGAGGAGGCGCCGGGTTTGCCGCCGGCGACGCCGTAGGGGAAAGTGGCGGCGCGGTCGTCCTGGTAGGTGATCGCACCGTCCGCGAGGAACCGGTAGACCTTCTTTATGCCGCACCCACCGCGGAACTGGCCGGCCCCACAGGAGTCGGGACGAACGGAATACTCGTCCACGAGCATCGGGTAGTAGGTCTCCATGTACTCTGCAGGCACCGCCATGAACTCCGGCCACCACGAATGCCCGTCCAGCCCGTCCTTACCGGGGATGGCGGGAATACCGCCGTACAGGATCTCCATGGTCTGGAATGGCTCGCCGTCCTTCTTGACGCCGGAGTAGACGAAGTTCGGGCTCGTTCCGTAGGAGCCGGAGACGTTGAAGCCGATGGCCTTCGCGTAGACTGCCCCGAGCACATCGAAGAGGCGTGCCATGACGACGAGACGGTTGGAGAGGGGCGCCGGCGCCTTCGGGCGGAGGACGGAACCTTCCGGAATATTGACCTTTATGACGTCGGAGTAGCCATCGTTGAAGAGGATGGTAGGGTCCACGGCAGAGATCAGGAAGACCCCGGCGAACATCTGGAACATCTCCTTGTTGAGGAGAAAGTTCACGGGGCCAGGGACCTGATCGTCGGTGCCTGCCCAGTCCAGGTTCAGCGTGTCGCCCTCGCGCCACATCGCGAGCTTCAGCTTTATGGGGCCGTTGCCAAGACCGTCGTCGTCGGTATAGTCCTCGAACTCGAAGCGCTCTCCCTCCGGGATGAGCTGCCGGATCAGGCCGATGATGCTCGTCCGCGTCCGCGCCAGCAACGCGTCGCACGCCTCCAGGTAAGTATCCTTGCCGAAGCGGTCGCAGATGTCCTTGACCCGCTGGGCTCCGGTGGCGGTACCCGCTGCTATAGCCATGACGTCGGCGCGGGTCTCGCGGGGGGTGCGAGAGTTGTGGCAGAAGAAGCGGAGGACCTCGTCGTTCAGTTTCCCGCCGTCGTAGAGCTTGACAGGGGGCATTCTCACGCCCTCCTCGAAGATCGAGCGTGCGTCGATGGGGATGGAGCCCGCCGTCGAGCCGCCCACGTCCATGAGGTTGCCCCACTGGAGGGCGTAGCCGATGTGGTCGCCAGAGTGGAAGATCGGACGCACCAGCAGGATGTCAGGCAGGTGCGAGGTGCTGCCCTCCATCATGTAAGGGTCGTTGAGGGCTATGACGTCGCCATCTTTGAGGTCTTCCAACTTATACGGAGAGTTGTCCAGAACGGTGTCGACGGGGCTGCCGAACTGGCCAACGATCATGCGTCCTTTTTTGTCCGCGATCAGGGGGAACTCGTCGGCCTGTTCCCTGATGACGGGGCTGACGGCGGTGGTGACGAGGACGCGGTCCATCTCGTGGCGGATGTTCTTGAGCGCGTTCTCGATAATGTCGAGCGTAACGTGGTCTATGTCGTGCTCGCGGACGAAGTCCGGGAGCGCTCCCTCTTGCAGCACCATCTCTCTACCCTTCCTCGATCAGGATGTTCCCGAAACGGTCCACGGCACCCCTGTAGCCGGGCTCGATCACGGTCGTCGTGTCGTCCTGGACGACCACCGCAGGGCCGGTGACCTCGTTGCCGGGCCTGAGCCCGTTCCGGTCCAGTATCGGCGTGTCCGTCCAGCCCCCGAAGTATGCCTGCTCTGTCCGCATCACCGCGCCCGAGGCGTCGCCCCCGGCCCCGTCCTCGCCCTCCGAGAGCGTCACACCCTTGATGGTGCCGCGCCCGATGACCCGCACCGTGGCGATTTCGAGCGGAGAGTCGGGCAACTCGAAGTTGTACCGCTGGCGGTGGGCCTCCTCGAAGCGGTCGCGCAGGAAAGAGCTGTCCTCGCCGGAGAGCTCGTCGAGCTCGAAGCGGCAGGGGATCTGGATGTTCTGCAGGTAGTAGCGGCAGTCCGCGTAAAGGTCGAACCGCTTCTGGTCCTCATCGACGCCTTCGCCGTCGAGCCACTCGTCTGCCTGGGAGATAAGCCCTTCCACCGCCGTCTTCAGCTCGGAGGCGGGCGTCTCTTCGGCGGTGCGGAGGTACGTCTCGGGGAACTCGTTCTGGATGTCCGAGGAGAGAAAGCCGAACGCGCTCATCACGCCCGGCGTCGGCGGCACGACGACGGGACGGGAGCGGATGAGGCGCCCCAGGGCGCAGGCGTGCATCGGGCCGGCCCCGCCGAAGGCCACCAGCCCGAACTCCCGCGGGTCGTGGCCCCGCTCGACGCTGACGACCCGGAGCGCGGCGTGCATGTTCTCGTTGACGATCTCGAGTATCGCCTCCGCCGCCTCCTCCACGCTCATGTTCAGGGGCTCCGCCACCGTTTGGACGGCTTTGCGGGCGGCATCTTCGTCCAGCTCCAGAGTGCCGCCGAGGGCGACGCCTGGCGGGATGCGGTGCAGGACAACGTTAGCATCCGTGACCGTCGGGGCCTCGCCGCCGCGGCCGTAGGCCGCCGGGCCCGGGTCGGCGCCCGCGCTCGCCGGTCCCACCTGCAGGGCGCCGCTCGCGGAGAGGAATGCGATGGAGCCACCGCCCGCTCCGACGCTGTGGACGTCCGCGGAGGGCACCTTGAAGCGGAAGTAGCCCAGTGAGATCTCGCGCTGCAACGGCGTCTCACCGCCCAGGCACAACGCCACGTCCGTGCTCGTCCCGCCCATGTCAAGGGTGAGGACGTCCGGAACCCCGATCTCGCGCGCCAGGTACGCCGAGCCAGTCACGCCGCCGGATGGCCCCGAGAGGGCGATCTGGATGGGCCGCTCCGCGACAGCCTCGGTACTCATCGCCCCGCCGTCCGAGCGGACGATCGAGAGCCTTCCTCCGAACTCCTTCTCCTTCATGGAGGACTCGAACCCGCGCATGTAGGTTATGGTCCGCGGCTGGACGGCGGTGTTGACGACGGTCGTCAGCGTCCGCTCGTACTCACCGTACTCCTGCCCGATGTCGGCCGAGATGGAGACCGGCAGATCAGGGTACGCCTCGCGCGCGACGTCGCGGGCCTTTCGCTCGTGGTCCGGGTTGACGTAGGAGTTGAGAAAACCGATGGCGAGCGACTCGACGCCCCGGTCCACGAGCCCCTTCACCGCCGCCCGCACCTCGTCCTCGACAAGCTCCGAGATGACGGAGCCGTCGGCCGCCATCCGCTCGGAGATGCCGATGGTGTCGGTCGGGTCCGCCGGTGGGTCCGGTTTCTGGAGGGCCATCCAGCCGTAGAGGGGGCCCGGGGTCCAGGCGCGGGCGAGGTACAGGATCTGCTCGTGCCCCTTCGTCGTCAGGAGCCCTACGCGGGAGCCCGTGTTCGTGAGGATCATGTTCGTCACCACGGTCGTCCCGTGGAACAGGAGGCGAAGATCGGAGAACCCTATGCCGACCTTCTCGCACACCCGCTCCATCCCCTCGACCACCCCCCGCGAAGGGTCGTCCGGCGTCGAGAGGACCTTCCCCTCCGTCAGCTCCCCCGACGTCTCGTCGAAGACCAGGACGTCCGTGAACGTCCCCCCTACGTCTACCGCCACGTTATATGCCACAGCTCCTCCTCTTCACGTCTTTCCCTCTCCTCAGTCACCAGTACCGAACCAAGCATCACCCCGGTTCAAAGCGAGCCTCGATAGGCGCGTGGTCGCTTAACCCTGGCTCTCTCAGCATATGGAGATAAGCGCAGGTGGTTGCGTTCAGGCGCTGCGATGCGAAGACGTGGTCGAAACGACGACCGTATTCTCTGCCCCGGTTCTTAGATACCCAGCTTACGTCTCGCTGCTCAAACCCGTTGAGAAGCCGGAACACGTCTTTGAGGTCGTACTCTCCGAGGCCCGTAATCACACTCAATTCGGCGGCTGCCCAGCGTTCGTTGTTGGTGCCGAAGGGGATCGTTGCGCCGTCCACCGATTCTTCCTGCGGTGAATTGAAGTCGCCGCAGAGGATGCGCGGGCGAGTCCCTTCATGACGGAGCCGTCCGTAAATACCTTCGAACGTCTCGATTTTTATCAGTCCATGCGATACGCCTGCCGGAAGGTGGGCATTATGGCACTCGATCTTGCCCCACGGACTGTCTATGACCGCGGAAAGGATGCGCTCCGTCCAGGGCACTTCGAAATCCGTCGGCGGCAATGCTTCCATAGGCCAGCGCGACGCCAGAAGGACACCGTACTTCCTGCCACCCTTGAGCACATTGTGTTCTCTTGCAAGATCAAAACTGGCTATTACCCAGTATCCGCGCCTTTCCAGGTCGTCTCGCCATAAAAGTGTCGTCTTGGCCGTAACTTCTTGCAAGGCGATGATATGTGGCTCGTGCTCGATCAAAGCGCCAACCTGTGCGGTTAGCTTCTTGACTCTACCAGCGACGTTCCAAGAAATAAGCTTAAGCATCTTACCCCGCCACCGGCTCGAAGGCGCCGGCCTTGTAAACCTGTCCCGGCAACTCTTTTCCAAGCCGTCCGGCAAGCCATGCGGCGACCTCGATCAGCGACCCCAAATCGATCCCCGTCTCATAACCCATCCCATGCAGCAGGTACACGAGGTCCTCTGTGGCAATGTTCCCCGTCGCCCGCGGCGCGAAGGGGCAGCCACCCGTCCCCCCGACGGAGGCGTCTAGGACGGTAGCCCCACTCTCGACGGCCGCGACCGCGTTCGCGATGCCGGTGTTGCGGGTGTCGTGGAAGTGGCAGCCGACGGTGACGCCCATATCGGACACGCCGCTGACGAGCTCCCGCACCTGGGTCGGGACCCCGACGCCGATGGTGTCGGCGAGGACTACCTCGTCCGGGTGCGCTTCGGCGACCTTTTCGGCTACGCGCAGGACGTGTTCGGGGTCCACCTTGCCCTCGAACGGGTCACCGAAGGCGGCGGAGAGCGTGATGGAGACCCGCACCCCGTCGAGCCGCGCTCGCTCCACGAGCCTGCCGGCGAGCGCCGTGGCGTCCTCCACGGTGGTGTTCTGGTTCCTCTTTGCGAAGGTCTCCGTGACCGGGAAGGCGTAGCGTACCTCGTCAACCCCGGCCTCGACGGCCCGCTCGTAGCCCCGCTCGTTGAGGACTAGCCCGGCGTAGGCCGTGCCCTCCAGGCGATTCAGGCCGTCCATTACTTCTTCCGCGCCGGCCATCTGGGGGACCCGTTTCGGGTTGACGAAGCTCGCCGCCTCGACGCGCGGGACGCCGGCGGCGGCGAGGTGGTCGCAGAGTTGGGATCGGACCTCGGGCGAAAGCGTCTTGTCTTCGTTCTGGAGGCCGTCGCGGGGGCCTACGTCCACGATCTCGACGTTCACTAGACGATGCCCCCCTCGCGCAGCCTCTCGCGTTCTTCTTCGCCAATACCCAGCAGACCGCCGTACACCTCGTCGTTGTGCTGGCCGAGGGCTGGGCCGGTCCAGCGGACCTCGCCTGGGGTCTCGGTGAGGCGCGGGACGACGTTCTGCATGGGGAAGGGCCCGATCTCCGGGTCCTCGACCTCGACGATGTTCTCGCGGGCGGCGTAGTGCGGGTCCTCGACCATGTCAGCCGCGCTGAAGACCTTGCCCGCGGGGACACCGGCCTCGGCCATCGCTTCGAGCACCTCGGCGCCCGTACGCTCCGCCGTCCAAGCGGAGATCCTGGCGTCCAGATCCTCCATGTTCTCCCCCCTGGCGTGGTGGGTCGCGTACCTCTCGTCCTCTGCCCATTCGGGATGCCCGACGGCCTTCGCGAGGCGCTTGAAGACGTTGTCGGCGTTGCCGGCTATGAGGACGTAGTCCTCGTCCTTTGTGGGGTAGATGTTGGACGGCGCCACGAAGGGCAGGACGGTGCCGGTGCGCCCGCGGGTGTGGCCGGTCAGCACGTGTTCGGGGATGGTGCTCTCCATGAGGGCCAGCACGGCCTCGTAGATGCCGACGTCCACCACCTGCCCCCGCCCGCCGTGCGCCTCGCGATGGTAGAGGGCCGTGAGGGCGCCGAGGGCCCCGAAGGTGGCGGCGAGCGAGTCGCCTAAAGAGACGCCGGTGCGGGGCGGGGCCTGATCCGGGAAGCCGGTGACGTGCCTGATACCGCCCATCGCCTCGCCCACGGACCCGAACCCCGCCTGGTCCCGGTATGGCCCCGTCTGCCCGAACCCGGAGACCCGAACCATGACGAGGCCGGGGTTCGACGTCGCCAGGTCTCCGTAGCCGAGACCCCACTTCTCCATCGTCCCCGGCCGGAAGTTCTCGACTAGCACGTCGGCCTCGGCGATGAGCCGGCGCGCGAGCTCCTGTCCCTCTTCTTCCCGCAAGTTCAGCGTCACGGACTTCTTGTTGCGGGCGATGATGGGCCACCAGAGGGTGCGCCCCTCCTTCCGATGGCGGCCCCAGACGCGCATCGGGTCGCCCTTGCCGGGTGGTTCGACCTTTATGACCTCGGCCCCGAAGTCCCCGAGGAGCTGGCCGCAGAACGGGCCGGCAAGCAGGCTGCCCATCTCGACAACGCGCAGTCCTTCCAGCGGGCGCCCGCCGTCGCGTACTTCGCTCATCGTTCAGCCCCGGTGTTTGCCTCTCCTCTAGGCATCCATGTCCTCTTTCAGGGCCCTTATGACGAAGTCGCGGCCCTCGTAAACGTGTTCGCGCATTACTATTTCGGCCCTCTCGGCGTCGCCGGCTTCGAGGGCGCCCGCGATCTGGCGGTGGTAGTGGTTGGAGATGACGTGCTCGTGGGGCGTGTACCAGTAGAACGCCTTGAACACCAGCGGCACCTGCACGGTCCTCCGGATGAGCTGTTCGAGGCGCGGGTTGCGTCCGGCGACGGCGATGGTCCCGTGGAACTCCCCGTTGGCGCCAACGAGCCACCGGATCTCCTCCTCGTGGCTCAGGAACTGGTCGCGATCCTTTCCCTCCATCTCCCGCGCGAGCCCCCACAGCCGGTCGAGCTCCTCCCGGCTGATCCGGGTGGCCGCCCGCCGCGCGGCATGGCCTTCGAGGACGGCGCGCAGGTCGTATATCTCCCACACGTCATCCACGCTGAAGGAACGGACCGCAGCCCCCTTGTTCGGCTCGATCTCGACGAGCCCCTCCGCCTCAAGCATCGTCAAGGCCTGCCGGATCGGGGTCCGGCTCACCCGCAACCTCTCCGCGAGCTGCTCCTCGATCAAACGCTCGTTGGGAGCGTACTCGCCCTCCAGTATCGAACGCCGCAACGTCTCGAAGACCCGCGACGGACCGGACTTCCTCTCGCTCTTCTTCACCGCCTCAACCGCCCAAACCTTTCTTCTTCGGTTGTATACAATCTAACGAGGCCACCAATTTGTGTCAAGTGTTATTTTAGTTCCCCGCCGGGGTAAACGCGGACGCAGGACGATGTTGCCGACTCTGGTTTCAGTGGGGACTATCCTCGCGCGACTCTTCTAGTTCTACGAGCACGGCGCCCCCTGGCACCATCGAGCCCTCTTCGAAGGGCAGGGACTTTACCCGGCCGGCGTGCGGGGCGGTAAATGGCTGCTCCATCTTCATCGCCTCGAGGACCAGCAGCAGTTGTCCTTCCTCTACCTCGTCGCCGGGGGAGACGAGCACGCGCACCACCGTGCCCGGCATCGGCGCTACCAGGCCGGCGGCGGCCGTCCCGGAGGCCGTGCCTTCTACGCCCGGGGGCGACGGTTTCTCTAGCCGGAATGCCTCGCCGTCAAAGAGGACGTTCGCCGAAACTCTGTCGGCGAAGACGCGGGCGGAGACAGCCGTGCCGTCGATGTTTGCGCGGAGGTGGAGGTCCCCGGCCCATGTGACCTCCACGAGCGACGCTTCATCGTCGAGGCGCAGGACGAGGCGTCCGTCGCGGGCGCGTTCGGCCTGTATCTCGCGGACCTCTCCCCGGACTTTGTAGCGGAGGCGCGCCGAGCCGAGCAGACGCCACGGGCCGGCGTCGAAGGGTTCCGCGGTCGGGCGGGGGCGTGAGAGCTCCGCGGCGGCGGCCAGGAGCAGGGCGTTCCGCGGGACCCCTTTCGGCGCGGGTGGTTCCGAGAGGCCGTGCTGCTCCAGGAAGCCGGTGGTCGTGTCGCCTTGGAGGAAGGCGGGGTGGGCCGAGACGCGGCGGAGTAGCGGGAGGTTCGTGGGGAGGCCCGCGACCTCGTAGTCCGCGAGGGAGGAGCGGAGGCGGCGGACGGCGGTCGGCCTGTCGGGGGCGGCCACGATCAGCTTCGCCAGCATCGGGTCGTAGTCGAGGGGGACGGTGTCTCCCGCCTCGAACCCGACGTCGTTCCTGACGCCGGGACCTTCGGGCGGCCCGAACGCGAGCAGCTCTCCGCCCGAAGGAAGGCCTTTTTCGTCCTCTGCGTAGAGGCGGACCTCGATAGCGCTGCCGCGCAAGGCCACGTCCGATTGGCGTATCGGCAGGGTCTCTCCCGCGGCGACCGCGAGTTGGAGGTGGACGAGGTCGAGGCCGGTCACGAGCTCCGTGACGGGGTGCTCGACCTGCAGGCGGGCGTTCATCTCCAGGAAAAAGAAATCGTCGCCGGCTTCGCCCTTCTGCAGCAAGAACTCGACCGTTCCGGCGTTGCGGTAGCCGGCCTCGCGGGTCAGGCGGACGGCGGCGGCGCAGATCCCGTCCCGAAGGTCCGGGTCGAGGGCCGGGGACGGCGCCTCCTCCACGACCTTCTGGTGACGGCGTTGAATCGAGCACTCCCTCTCGCCGAGGTGGACGACGTTGCCGTGGACGTCAGCTATGACCTGGACTTCGACGTGCCTGGGATCCTCAACCAGCTTCTCCAGGAAGACCGATCCGTCCCCGAAGGCGGCTTCCGCCTCCCGCTTCGCCCCTCTCACGGCCTCCACGAGGTCCTCCGGGCGCGAGACGGCCCGCATCCCGCGCCCGCCGCCGCCGGCGCTCGCCTTCACGAGGACCGGGTAGCCGATCCGGCCCGCCTCATCCGCGAGCCGGTCCCCGTCCGCGCCTTTCCCGTCAAAGCCGGGCAATACCGGTACGTCGGCCCGACGGGCAAGCTCCTTCGCCCGCACCTTGTCGCCGACGAGGTCCATCGCCTCCGGTGAGGCGCCGATCCACACGGCGCCGGATTCCTGCACGGCACGGGCGAAGGCGGCGCTCTCGGAGAGGAAGCCGTAGCCAGGGTGGACGGCCTCGGCGCCGGACTCCTCCATGGCCGAGAGTAGGTTCTCGACGTTCAAGTAGCTCTCGGAGGCCGGCGCCGGGCCGATGAGATGGGCCTCGTCGGCCAGACGGCGGTGCATCGCGTTCGCGTCGGCCTCGGAGAAAACGGCGACGGTCTTAATGCCCAGCTCGCGGCAGGCCCGGACCAGACGCACCGCTATCTCGCCGCGGTTGGCGATCAGGACCTTGCGGAAGGTCATGCGCCGCCCCTCCATCGCGGCCCGCGCTTCTCCAGGAAGGCGGCGAGCCCCTCCTGGCCTTCCTCGCCGCTCCTGAGCTCGCTTATCAGGCGCGACATCAGGCCCGGCGCGTCCATCGGCTCCACCGATTCCAGTTGCCGCAACAGCGCCTTGACCGCCGCCTGGGCTTGCGGGCCGCCTTGCAGCAACTGCCCGACCTTCTCTTCCACCGCAGTATCGAGATCGTCGGACGGGACCGACTCGTGAACGAGCCCGATCTCCCGCGCCCGGGCCGCGCCGAAGCGTTCGCCCGTCAGGAACAGAGAGCGGGCGTGGGAGGCCCCGATCTTGCGCACCACGAACGGGGCTATGGTGGCGGGTGCGATGCCGAGCCGCACCTCCGAGAAGGCGAACCGCGCTCCCTCGTCGGCCACCGCCACGTCTGCCGCCGCCACCAGCCCGGCCCCGCCGCCCATCGCCGCCCCCCTGATCTTCGCCACAACCGGCTTCGGGCACTCGTCCACAGCCTGGAACATCGCCCCGAGCCGTCTGGCGTCCTCCAGGTTCTCCTCGTAGGAGAGCTCCACCGTGTTCCGCATGTACCCGACGTCCGCCCCGGCGCAGAACGACTGCCCCTCGCCGGCGAGCACCACCACGCGCACGCTCTCGCTCTCAGCCAGGTCATCGAAAGCGTGCGTCAGCTCCCCGATCAAGGCGCCGTCGAGGGCGTTGTGCGATTCCGGCCGGGCCAGCGAGACCGTGGTTACCCGCCCTTCGCTCCTCACAGCGAGATGCTCGTAATGGCTCAAAATCCCCTCCCAGCCCGTATACGGCCCTTCCACCGCCGCCCACACCCCGAGGAGCCGGTCGCCCATGCTCTTGCGGCGAAGCTGCTCAAGCGGACGCCGCGCTCTCGTTGATGTAGCGATGCCAGGGGGTCAGGACCTCGCACCCGTCGGCCGTCACGGCGACAGTGTGCTCATACTGGGCGGACAGCCCCCCGTCACCGGTCACCACGGTCCAGCCGTCTCTTAGAATGCGTATCTCCCGGCTGCCCTCGTTGATCATCGGCTCTATCGTGAAGACCATGCCCTCGCGCAGGCGCAGCCCGTGCCCCCGCCGCCCGAAGTGTTCCACGTGTGGCTCCTCGTGCAGCTTCCTGCCGACGCCGTGCCCCCCGAGCTCCCGCACCACGCCGTAACCGTGATGCTCCGCCACCTCCTGGATCGCCGCCCCCACGTCCCCGAGTCGCCCGCCAGGTCTCACCTCCGCCACGCCCGCCTCCAGGCTCTCCCTGGCGACGTCCAGGAGCTTTCCCGCCGCGGGAGACACCTCCCCAACGGGGTACGTGTAGCAGGCGTCCCCGATCCAGCCTCCGAGCACGGCTCCAACGTCGATGCCGACGACGTCTCCCCCATGCAGCTCCCTGCGCGACGGGATGCCGTGGACGACCTGCTCGTTCACGGAGGCGCAGACGGTCCCGGGAAACGGCGGAATGGAGGGCGTTGGCTGGTAACCCTTGTACGGTGACTCCGCGCCGTTGGCGAGAAGGAACTCCTCCACGATGCGGTCGAGATCGTCCAACCGGACGCCCGGGCGGACGCGAGGGCGCAGCATCTCGAAAGTGCGGGCGACCAGGTCTCCCGCGAACCTCAGGCCCTCGATCTCGCTCCTGCTACGGAGGACTACCATCGCTCTCCCAGCCTACATCCTGAAGACGCCGAAAGTGGTCTTTTCGGGCGGAGCGTTGGCCGCGGCGGAGAGGCCGAGGGCGAGGACCATGCGGGTGTCTATCGGATCTATGACGCCGTCGTCCCAGAGCCTGGCGGTGGAGTGGTAGGGGTTGCCCTCCTCCTCGTACTTCTCCAGGATCGGGCGCAGGAACTCCTCGCGTTCGTCGTCGGTCATCTCCCTGCCTTCGCGCGCGAGGTTGTCCTCCTGCACGGTCAGCAGCACGTTCGCGGCCTGAGCTCCGCCCATGACGCTGATGCGGGCGTTGGGCCACATCCAGAGGAAGCGCGGCGAGTAGGCCCGGCCGCACATCCCGTAGTTGCCGGCGCCGAAGGAGCCCCCGATCACGACGGTGAACTTCGGCACGTTGGCGTTGGCGACGGCCATGACGAGCTTGGCCCCGTCCTTGGCGATGCCGCCGGCCTCGTACTCCCGCCCGACCATGAAACCCGTGATGTTCTGCAAAAAGACGAGCGGGATGCCCCTGGAGCAGCAC
>JALZNL010000252.1 GCA_030857715.1 Actinomycetota bacterium
GGGCAGCGCTGCGCTCGTAGGGGGCGGCGCCTATGTGCTCGGTCATCTCCGCCTCCAACAACTCCTGCACCACCCTCTCGACGATCTCCTTGAGGAAGCCGGGGTCGTCCAGCAGGACCCCTTGCGCCAACTCCGCGCCCACCCTACGATGATCTGTGGCCATCGTCACTCCGTTTCCGATCGGTTGACTTAGAACACCAACCATCTTGGAGGACGATGGCCCTTCCTTCTAGCGGGCCATCAATTTACAGAAGTTTATGGACACAACCGAGTTCGCCGAGGTCGGAGTGATGCCGGAGCCATCAGCCGGGCCAACAAGAGATACGTCAAAGCTCTCAATTTCATAGATCATTTAGCCGAGACGCTGCCACCGGTAGAGCGTATCTTCTGAAGACGCAGACAAATTTCTGAGTCGGACGCAGTTAGAGCAGGTATCTTCTATAGTTGATGTTCCAGCGGGTCGCCATTCCATTTGTGTGGTACCGGTTCACCTTGTCACCTTGTTGTCGTGGAGCCATCCCAAAGCCTTAGAGTTTGGTGCTTCCGCCTCAGTGTTTAGCTGTTCTCATCACACTAACGGCGTGTGCGGCGCAAGAGTGAAGCCAATGCCGTGATCACACCTATTAAAGCGAGGACCGGCGCGGCGGCTGAGGCCGCCACGAGCCCGAGCAGCCTGCGCCGCATCTCCCGCGTGTCGTTGAGGTGCGGAAACGGTCTGTCCGGGGTCTCGACGCCGAGGAAGTCGCACAAGGGGCCCCAGCCCTCCTTCACGTCGTAGACGAGAAGGCGTTCGGGGGGGACCTGGCGACGGACCTCTTCGTTGTGGCGTCCGAACGTCTCGATGGCGTGGCGGCGGTCCTCGAAGCGGCCGTCGAAGGTGTCCCTCCAGACGATCTCGTCCGCCAGGCGGGCGATGCCGGTGACGCCGGGGGCGAAGAGACCGGCGAAGGCGAAGGCCTGCCTCACCGGGGCGGGACCGGCGGAGACCTTCCGAATCCCGTAGATGGTGGAGAGGGTGCTGTCGTACCAGCGTTCCGGGTCGCGGACGGTCAGGATCACGGCCGCCTCGGGGAACGCCTCCATCAACTCCGCGTAGAAGGCGCAGGCGGGCCAGTCCACGGCCACCCCGTAGCCGGAGAAGAACCCCTCCCAGTCCACCCGCTCCCCGCGACGCGCGGCCTCCCAGAACCCGACGTGCTCGGGGTGCGTGAAGACCTCGGTCATGTGGTAGGCGGAGCCGAAACCCAAAGTTTCCAATGCCGCCTTCAGGGAAGAGGTGCCCGTCCGGCCGAAGCCGGCGCCTATAACCTTCACGCGGTCGGTTTACTTGCGTGTCTTCGGGCGCTACCGATCACGTCGGGAGAGGATCAGGTACAGCCCCCCGGTCAACAGCAGCGCCAGGATCGTCGGCACCGCGAAGGAGATCGCGCGCAGCATCCGCACCCTGCGGCGCATCTCGGCGGTGTCGTTGAGGCGCGGGAAGGGCTTGTTCGGGGCCCCGACGCCCAAGAAGTCGCAGAGCGGACCCCAGCCCTCCTTTACCTCATAGACGAGGAGTTTCTCCGGGGGGACTTTGCGGCGGACCTCGGCGTTGTGGCTTTCGAAGACCGCCTCGGCGTGATCCCTGTCCTCGAACCTTCCGTCGAAAGTGTCGTCCCAGATCAGCTTTTTGTTCATGCGGCTGACCTTCCCGATGGCGGGAACGAAGAGGCCGACGAGCCGGAACGTCGGCCGGGAGAGGGGCGAGATGACGGAGATCTTGCTCAGCTCGTAGATGGTGTTGCGTGTGCTCTCGTACCACCGCTCGGGGTCGCGCACGCTCAGGAGCACCTTCGCGTCCGGATACTCCTCCATCAGCTCCTCGTAGAACATGCAGGCGGGCCAGTCCACGGCCGCGTCGTATTCTCCCAGGAAGCCGTCCCAGTCGACCGCCTCGCCCCGCCGCGCGGCGTCCCAGGACTCGGCGTGTTCCGGGTGCTCGAAGAGCTCGGTCATGTGGTAGCAGGGACCGAAACCCAGCTCCTCCAGGGCCGCCTTCAACGACATCGTGCCCGTGCGGCCGAAGCCGGCCCCGATCACCCTCAAACGGTGTCCCTCAACTCCCCGCTGGAGCGTAGCCCTCGAACTGCTCGCGCAGCTTGAGCTTCTGGAACTTGCCCGTGGCGGTCATCGGGATGGACTCGACGAACTCGTAGGCGTCGGGGAGCCAGAACTTGGCGAAGTCCTTTTCGAGGTGGGCGCTGAGATCCTCCCCGGTCGCGCTCTCGCCCTCTTTCAGGACTATGGCCGCGAGCGGCCTCTCGTCCCATTTCTCGTGGGGGATGGCTATGACGGCGGCCTGGGAGACGGCGGGGTGGGCCATCAGGGCGTTCTCGAGCTCGACAGAGGAGATCCACTCCCCGCCGCTCTTTATGAGGTCTTTGGTCCGGTCCGTGATCTTGATGAACCCGTACTCGTCTATCGTCACGATGTCCCCGGTCGAGAACCAGCCGTCGTCGGTGAACTTGTCGTCCCCCTCGGGCGCGTTGTAGTACCGCTTCGCCACCCACGGCCCGCGCACCTCAAGCTCGCCCAGCGACTCCCCGTCCCACGGCACGAACCCCTCGTCGCCCCGCGCCCTTATCTCCACGAAAGGCACCGGGTTTCCCTGCTTGGCCCGGTACTCCAGCCTCTCGTCTTCGGGCAACTCCTGCACCACCGTGGGCAGGTTTGCGACCGTGCCTATGGGGCTCATCTCCGTCATACCCCACGCGTGGACGACGTCTATGCCGTGGCGCTTCTCGAACGCCTCTATGACGCCCTTGGGCGCCGCGGACCCCCCTATGACCATGCTCCTGAGCTTCGAGAGGTCGTACTTATCGGGCTCCGCGTCGAGCGCCTGCAGCACGGCCAGGAAGACCGTCGGCACGCCGGCGGTAAACGTGACGCCTTCCTGCTCTAAGTCCTCCAGCATGCTCTCCGGGTCGAGGTGGGGGCCAGGCATCATGAGCTTCGCGCCGACGAGCACCGAGGCGACCGGCAGGCCCCAGGCGTTGACGTGGAACATCGGGACGACCGGGAGGACGCAGTCCTTCTCCGAGAGGTTGAACGTGTTGCCCATCGCGGCCATCATGGAGTGGAGGACCGTCGAGCGGTGGGAGTAGAGGGCGCCCTTCGGCCGGCCTGTGGTGCCGGAGGTGTAGCACATCGCGGCGGCCTGCTTCTCGTCGAAGTCCCGGTACTCGAAGTCAGCCTCGTCGGCGTCCGAGAGGAGGTCCTCGTAGGAGATCATGCCCTCGGGAACTTCCCCGCCCTCGGTGACCACGATCGCGTGCTCGACGTTCGTCTCTTCCCGGAACTTCTGGAAGACGGGCACGAGGGCCTCATCGACGATCATGACTTTGTCCTCGGCGTGGTTCGCTATAAACGAGAGGTCGTCCTCGTGCAGCCTCGGGTTCAGCGTGTGGAGCACCGCGCCCGAGCAGGGCACCCCGAAGTACGCCTCGAGGTGCTGGTAGGTGTTCCAGCTTAAAGTGCCGACCCGATCCCCGTCCTCCAGACCGAGCTTCTTCAAGGCGACGGCCAGCTTCTTCGAGCGGGAGACGAAGTCGGCGAAGGTGTGGCGGTGGAAGGACTTGTCCGGGCGGCGGGTTACTATCTCGCGGTATCCGTAGAGTTGTTCCGCCCGACGTAGGATCACGGGCAGGGTCAACTGGTAGTCCTGGGCGAGTCCCTCTAGCACGTTGCTCCTCCTCTGACGCGGCCTCGGACGCGTCGCGCCCGTTGCTCCCTTTCCCATAGAGAGCGTTGTACCAAACGATGGTAGCAGGCAGAATGAAAAAGGGTCAAGGCGAGAGCCATGTCGGGAGCGGGATGCCGGAAGAGGCGAGAAGCGGCGGTTTCAAGGTGGTGGCGGCCACCCTCTTCGGGGGGATAGAGGTCGCCCGCTACCCGACCCTGGAGCAGGCCGAGTGGAAGGCGAAGCAGCTCGCCGCCGAGGCCGAGCGCAGCCCCCGAGGCTACGTCCAGTACCTGGTCAAGCCCGTCGAAGCACGGAAGAAGAGAAGCTAGAGGCCGCCGGCTACTTCAACGGGTCGTGGCTCCAGTTCATCAGCAAGAACTCGCCGCCTGCGGACTATTCGAGGTCCCGCAACTTTATGCGCCCTCCCCACATTTCGTGGTTGAGGGTGCGGCCTCATGGTCACCGATCGGGCTCGATGGGGGCTATGCTTCGCTACTATTCCTAAGGTCGGATATAAACTTCGGAGAAGGCTTCTTTCACGCACTCCGGTGAATAGAGTCGGTCAACGGACCAAACGACGGTGTTCGTGGAAGGTGTTGTGGCAGTCACGGCACAAGACCGTCAGATCCTCGTCTAGCTCCTCGCCAAGCCTTTCGTACGTGCGGTGGTGGACGTTGAGGGTAACCGAGCCGCGATTGCATAGCTGGCACCTGTGGCCCGCGGCGCGCACCTTGTCCTCCCTCTTACGCTTCCAGTGCGGAGTCTGCAGGTAGTCCTTGTATGGCATAACGCGCAGATCATGGGGCTGGAGTGGGACAATGCGGCCACCACCGCCGTCTTCGGAAGGCGGCCTATGGATCCTTTCCTCCTGTTCTCCCACACCGACCAACCGGAGAAGCATCCCCAAGAGAA
>JALZNL010000253.1 GCA_030857715.1 Actinomycetota bacterium
TCCCGTAACGGCCAGCTCCGGGAAGGCGACGAGGTCGGCGCCGGCCTCCACGGCCCGTTCCAGGGCGCCCTTCATCCTCTCGACGTTGCCCCACACGTCACCGACGGTGGTGTTGATCTGCGCGAGTGCGGCCCTCATGGGCTCAATATATCGCGCCGGGCGAGTCCGTGCCGGACTGGTTTGCGTACCGCCTCACTATCATCCCGCAGGTAGGTCTCCGGCGGTGGGGATCACGCCGCCCCTGGATACACCCGGTTCAGGGCCGGGTGCCGACGGAGGTCGCGCGGCGTGTGTAGAGTGTCCCGGGGTTAGAGACCGGGAAAGGGGTTGGCGGGTGGCGCGGGCGGGTGGACGGGTCGAAGAGGCTAAGGGGCACGCCGAGACGGCCGCCCGGCACGCGAGTCCCTGGGTGGCGGCTATCGCGCGGTTCGGCTACGTGGCGAAGGGTGTGGTGTACGCGACCATCGGCCTCCTGGCTATGATGGAGGCGCTCGGGCTAAGCGGCGGCAAGTCCGCCAGCCCCGACGGCGCCATGCAGAGCATCGGGACGCAGCCCCTTGGGAGGTTCTCGCTCGTCATTCTCTCCGCCGGGCTCTTCGGGTACGCGGCCTGGAAGGTCGTGCAGGGCGTGATGGACCCGGACGGCAGGGGCTCCGACGCCCACGGTATCGTGCGCCGCGTCTGCTACGTGGGCAGCGGCGCCATCCACGGCATCCTGGCCTTCACCGCCGCCCAGTCCGTCTTCGGGGCGGAAGATAGCTCGGAAGACGCGATGGCGGTGAGCGCCATGGCCTACCAGCCGCCCGTCGGCAGGATTTTGGTAGCGGTCGTCGGGGTCGCCGTGATCTGCGTCGGCCTCTACCAGCTCTACGCGGCCTACACGGCGAAGTTCCGGGGCGAGTTGGATCTGGGCCGGATGGGCGAAGCCAGGGAGCTGTGGACGACGCTTTCGGGGCGCATCGGCACCGCCGCCAGGGCACTGGCGATCCTGGCGGCCGGGGCCTTCCTGATCCTGGCGGCCTACCAGTCCGATCCCAAGGAGACACGCGGTTTGGGCGGGGCGCTCGAAACCCTCCAGCAACAGCCCCTGGGCTCCTACATGCTCGGCGTCATGGCCGCAGGCCTCGTGATCTACGGCGCCTTCATGTTCCTCGTCGCCCGCTACCGGTACATAGATACGTCTTAGAGGTTTCAGGCTTCAGCTTCCCCGTGCGGAGGCCGGGGCCCGGCTAGAATGTGGTGATGATCTCTGGACACATCAACGTCGCGTCCGCGGGCGTCCTTGCGGCGGAGCTTCTCGTGGAGGCTTGCGGGGCGGGGCAAGATCTTCGTCTGGGCACCGTCCGGGACCTGGCGCACGACCTGGGACGCGGTCTGGTGTCGCTCTCCGCCGTCGGAACACCCGATTCCCTGGTGGAGGCGGCGCTCGCCTGCGCAGACCTCGCGACGCTCGCCGCCTGCAACGTTTCGGCCCTTCCGGACCGGGGCAGGCAGCCCGGTGCCGCGGCCACGCACCTTGCGGCGGGGGCCGCCCGCGCGCTCGCGGCGCTGGCGGAGGCCGAAATGGGTGGGCCGGACGACGCATACGCGGAGAACGTGTCGAGGGATGCCAGGAGCGCGGGATGGAAGGCGGACCTCGCCGTCCGGCAGCTCGGGGAGGCGGGCTAGAAGATCTTCTCTGCGCGCCCGCCGTCGAGCGCGGCGCGCGCCGCCACCGCCACCCGGCGGAGGTAATCGTCCGTGTTCGGGACAAAGTCCGGGGGCCGGACCAGTGTCTCCGAAACCTTCCCGCCACGGTACTCCCGGACGGACGCGGTGCCCGTATTCCCCAGCGCCTCCGCGTCATCGAGCCCGATGCCGAGCACGGACTCGACCTCCTCTCTCTGAAGCCGGAGGTCCGCCGGATCTGTACTGTCCGAGAGCAAGAAGACGTCGTGGAACTCCCGGTCGAGGCCGCCCGGTATCCTCTGTTCCACGCGGCGCGTCCCGAGCGGCACGAGCCTGCCCGGATCTACGCGCAGCCCGAGCTCCTCCTCGACCTCCCGCAGGCCGTCGAGGGACTCCTCCCCCGCCGCCAGGTGCCCGGCCGCCGTGACATCCAGATATCCGGGCCAGGTATCCTTCGTCGCGGCGCGGCGCTGCACGAGCAGGTAGGGTTCCCCGGTGCCAGCGTCCAAGCCGAAGATCCAGCAATGAAAACACCGATGCCACAGACCGCGCCGGTGCGCCTCGCTCTTCCACACGACCTCGCCGGTCCGCCCCCCGGATTCGTCCCGTACGTCGATCAACTCGTCCACGAGCCCAGGGTAGCATCTCAGCCTGTCAGCACGCTGCGCCCTTCGGGCTCCGCTTTCAGCCTGTCAGCTTCTTCGGCGGACAGCGAACGTCAGCGATGGATTGTTGACTCTTGTCGTGGTCTTCTCGGAAGAATCACCGGTGGGTGCAACATCGCGGCGCACAAAGCTCTAAGCTGACAGACTGAGAGTTGCCGAAGGCAACATGCTGAAAGGCGCGAAGCGCCGTGCTGACAAGCTGGCGCAGCCAGCGTGCCGTCGACCGAAGGGAGACGACCTTGACGACCGTCGTCGTAGCCAGCTTTTTCGAGGAAGGGTTCATCCGCCGTTTCCGGGAGGTGGACGATCGCCTGAGGGTTCTCTACCGGCCTGACCTCGTCCCGCCGCCGCGATGGGAGGGCGACCACAACGGTCCGGAAGTCTGGGAACGGACGCCGGAGGAAGAAGAGGAGTTTCTGGGGATGCTCGCGGAGGCCGAGGTTCTCTACGACTTTCCGCGCGGCCACGTCGAGGATCTTACAGAGGTCGCGCCGAAGCTGCGGTGGGTGCAGGGGAGCATGGCCGGGGCCGGGGAGGTGGCGCGGGCGGCGGGCCTAATTGAAAGAGACGACGTCGTGGTGACGACGGCGAGCGGGATCTACTCTGGCCCGCTCGCGGAGTTCGTGCTCATGGGCATGCTCCAGCACGCGAAGGACCTGGACCTCTTGAGAAGGGACAAGGCCGCGAAGGTCTGGCGACAGGGCACGACCGGCACGCTGGAGCGCAAGACGCTGTGCGTCGTCGGGACGGGGAGCATCGGCCGGGCCATAGCCGACAGGGCGCGCCCCTTCGGCATGCGCGTCGTCGGCGTGAAGCGGACGGTGCGCGAGGACGACGCCGCGTGGGACTCGTTCGACGAACTCTACGCGACGCAGAACCTGCAGGACGCCCTGGCCGAGGCGGACTTCGTCGCCCTGACGTTACCCGGAACGCCGGAGACCGAGGGGCTGTTCGACGCGAAGACCATGGCCGCCATCAAGCCCGGCGCGTTTTTCGCCAACGCCGGGCGCGGGAAGGTGGTGGTGGAGGCGGCGCTCGTCGAGGCCCTGGAGAGCGGCCACCTCTCCGGGGCGGCGCTCGACGTGTTCGAGGTGGAGCCTTTGCCGGAGGAGAGCCCGCTCTGGGAGATGGAGAACGTCGTCATAAGCGCCCACACCACCGACGTCGTGCCGGAGCTCATAAACGCCGCGCAGACGGACCTCTTCTGCGAGAACCTGCGGCGCTACCTGGCCGGAGAATCCCTCGTCAACGTGCTCGACAAGCGGCTCCTGTACTGAGGATCTGGTTTGGCCTTGGGCTTCTGATGGTATATTCAGCGTCGCACCGAATGGACGTTAGCGACATATCGAGTACATGCGCGTCTCCTGTCCGGAGGCGTCCCCTATCTTCCGAGGAGCCATTCTGGACGTAGTAGCATCCGCGGTCTTGCCGGGCCTGAGAATCTTGGCCGCCCTCTTGCTCGTGGCCCTGAACGGCCTGTTCGTGGCGGCGGAGTTCGCCTTCGTGCGGATACGGGCGACGCAGGTAGACCGGCTCGTGGAGGAAGGCAAGCCCTCCGCCCGCCTGGTCAAGATCGCCCAGCAGAGGCTCGACCAGTACCTGGCCGTCTGCCAGTTGGGCATCACGGTCTGCTCGCTTGGCATCGGCGCCCTGGCGGAGCCGGCCATCGCGGACCTCATCGAGCCGCTGCTTGGGACGCTGGGCCTGCCCGCCGCGCTGCTGCACCCCATAGCCATAGCCATAGCCCTGTTCATCGCCTCGTTCTTGCACGTGGTCTTCGGGGAGTTGGCACCCAAGACGTTCGCCATCCAGAAGGCCGAGGGGACCTCGCTGTTCGTGGCGCCGTTCATGAGGTTCTTCTACTACCTGCTCTATCCCTTCACCATCGTCTTCAACGGCACGGCCAACGCCATCACGGGCGCCCTGGGCGTGGCGCCGGCCTCCGATGGCGACGATACCCACTCCGAGCAGGAGATCAGGCAACTCATCGCCCAGGGCACCGATCGCGGCGTCTTCGAGAGGGACGAGGAGAGTCGGCTCGCGGGCGTCTTCAACCTCGAAGACACACCGGCGCGTGAGATCATGGTCCCCCGCCCCGACGTCGTCTCGATACCGGAGCACCTGAAGCTTAGAGATTTGATCTCGGTGGTGGCCGCCGGCCACTACACCCGCTACCCGGTCCACGAGGAGCACGCCCCGGACAGGGTCGTGGGCGCGGTCCACGTCAAGGACGTCCTGCGCGCGGTCGGTCCCGAGGGCGACGTCGGGGCCA